>CAJFOG010000158.1 GCA_904395785.1 uncultured Eubacterium sp.
ATCTAGTAGCATATATGGCTGATATGCGTTATAATAGATTTGGTTATTTAGGTTATTATTCATATTTGAATTATACCATAAAAAAAACGTGTTTTCTTCTAAATGAAGTCAACACGTTTTTTTAGTATTTAGGACTATTTATCTGTCACAGCCCCTTTCACCTTTGAATTCAATGTATTTTTGACAAGAATAACAATTAAATCTAAATTTATTAATAATCCACAGCGCACTATCATCACCTTTATCTTCATTACATATAAATATAGAGCAACTAATGAATTGGAAGAAAAGTCTAATAATCGAGTTGGGACACCAAAATGCTGAGCATATTGCATCCATAATAATTTGTTATCTCTACATCTTGAACACAAATTTTTTTTGAATCTTTCTAAAAGTTCATCTTACGATGCTATCTCATAGCCTTCCCTAAAAATTTTTGGGATTAATTCAAAGTTTTTGTTACTTAGTCCTCTAAAAACAAAATCTGCGTTTGGATAAAATGAACCATTGACTTTTGGAGTGCATCCCCCCATGAATATTCGTCAATAATATCCTATATTTTGAACGCTTAAACTTACTATTATATTTTGAGAGTCATGTAACTATTTAAAACATATGATTTTACTCAAACTCTAAACCAAACTCAGTAATCTTTGCTTGAACTACGGAAATATTTAATCGCCTCGCTAATTCAATGATTATTCTTTTATTATCTTCTTTTATATTTGCTCCTAAAATAATTCGCGATGGTTTTATGAATTGGATCTTTTTACCTTTTTCCCAAAATTCATTTGGAACTTCATCTAAACTGTAATACCACGATCCGACATTATAAATTAATCGCCATTCATCTTCATATTTCCAATCATTTATTTTGTGTATTGCCATAAAATCAAACAAAATAAACTTTGGTTTTTTTCTTGTTAACATTAGCTTTGTGACATCCGGAATTTTAATAACATAAATTACTGGCAACAACCTGTTTCTTTGATAAACATTAGAAATATCATCCATACAAAATTCAAAACAAAATCCCTTATGATTGTCTGCATAATGACTCCACATCGGTAGATTATTCGCTTTTGTTGTAAAACAAGCTAAGCGTATGTGATTTCTAGTTATCTTTGATAATTCAGAATTTAATCTTATAAATTCTGACATAATTATTTCCTTTATTTTTTCTTTATCATTATTACCATCATTTGTTGAACCTGTAGAAAACACTTTCATTATCAATTTATCAAACCAATCTTCACTTTCGAAAATAGCGGTAAATTCTTCTTTAGATAATAAATCTTTATATCGTTCTTTGAATTTTTCCTTTGGTGCATATGTTGATAAATTCGTACTTTCTAAACACGAACATGCTTCAAACGGATCATTTAAATCTTTAGGATGAGATAGATATAGAGTTGCATTTTCTATTTCATCTAATCTGTACTTAAGACTACCATCTTCTAATGATCTGTATCGATAAATATATTTCGGAAAGTTTTCCTTTTTTAGTTCAAGCGCCTTATTAAATAAGTTATTATCCTCTGATGTATACAAATCTAAGAATTCTTTCTTCCAATTCATATTATTCAGACCCCATGTTTTGATACATTTTCATTAATTCAGCTACAATTTTTTCTTCACTCATAGATATTTTAAATCCATATGCTTTCATTACTGCTTTATCATTTTCTTGATGTGCCTTTCTCAATTCGATTGGCATTGTTAAATCATCATATAAATCAGCTAATGAGTTATTCGGAAATATATTACGTGCATTTAATATTAACTTCGCTGTTTTTCCAATTTTTTCTTTTTCTGAATCAGATAAATTGGGATAAGGAAAATTATTATACACTATTTTAGCAGAGTACCTATAATCACTTTTTAATCTACCTGCTACAACTCTAACCCACGCCATATGAACATTAGATGTTAAAATTCCAAATTGCCACATTTCTGTATTTGGGATAATTTGAACTGCATCACTTGCTATTATTTCAGGTGAAACAAATCCAATAGGAATGTATTTACGTCTTTCTGAAGATACCCTAGGTATAATTAGATAATTACTGGAAGATTGTCTAATTTCTCCAAACAGATAAGGTACCTCTGCCAGTTTTCTAGTTGCTTCTCTTTTGCTTGACATTCTATGTTCTTTCACATTATTGATTGCTTCAACTATTGGTTTAATATACCTATACTGTTTAGGTGAAACTTTATCTAGCCAAAGACAATAACGTATTTTGTTATTAATAAATTCTTCTGCACCTAATATTTTTCTAAAAAGACATTCAGCCTCTGGATATTGCTTACATATTTCGTCTTTTTCCTCCTCTGTATAATTACTTAGATATCCACCATCATTAGCCATATTTCCAAAGATCATTTCTGGAATATTTGAAGGGGTTCCTTTACTTTTAATAAAAACATTAGGAGCATCAACTAAATAAGCATTGATATTCTTAGAGTCATACGTTAAATCATTTTCATATAATACTTTCTTTTTTCTTGTTAAATAACTGAATCCTATTATTACACAATGAACATGAGCTTTTATAGATGCTTCACTATCCCATCTAAAAGTTCGATGAGCAAAGTTAATTACAACACCTTCATTCATTATTTTCTCCCATAAAATTGCAGGCTGTTCCCCTTGACTAATGCTATTCGTAGAAACTAATGCAGCTTCTATACTTGTATTCTTCATATACTCTGATGCCTTAATATACCAGCAACCTACATAATCTATATTTCCAGAACTCTTGATACCTCGAAATAATAAGTTTACATCTTCTTTTTGATTTTTATTCATTAATCTAGCACCTATAAAAGGAGGATTACCCATAATATAATTTAGTTTATTAGCAGGAACTACATCATTCCAATCCATTCTTAAAGCATTTCCTTCAATGATTGTAGCATTTGTATGAAGCGGTAAAAACTCTAAGTTAAGTCCATATAAAATTTCTTGTGTTTCTTTTAACATTTGATGCTCTGCTATCCATAAAGCAGTTTTTGCAACAGATACCGCAAAGTCATTGATTTCAATTCCATAGAACTGGTCAATAGAAACTTTGATAGGACTATTTGCACCTTCAAATGCTAATTCATATCCTCTTCCCATTTGTCTAAATTTAATCGCTTCATTTTCTAGTTTTCTAAGAGAGATATAAGATTCAGTTAAAAAATTACCACTCCCTGAAGCTGGGTCTAAAAATGTTAATGATGATAATTTTTCTTGAAATTTATCAATTCTACTAATAATCGTACTTTCTTGTTTTAATTGTTTGATTTCTTTCAATTCTTCTTTTAAATCATTCAAAAACAAAGGATCAATTACCTTATGAATGTTCTCAATAGATGTATAATGCATTCCACCTTGTCTTCTTGTTTCTGGATTTAGAGTTGACTCAAAAACTGCACCAAAAATAGTTGGTGATATTTCACTCCAATCAAAATCAGTACTTGCATGTTCGACTAATTCATCTTTTAATTCTTCCGTAAATTGTGGTATTAGTAAATCATCTTCAGCAAACAATCCACCATTTACATAAGGAAATACATTTAATTCTTCTTCCAAATAAGGATCTCTATCTTTATAAGGAGTATTTAGAATATTAAAAACTCTTATCAATCCACTTCTAAAATTTGATAAGGAAAGACTTTTCAAATAATCATGAAATTGGTCTTTTCTTGTAAACAATCCAGCATCCTCTGCATATAAACAAAATACTAAACGTACACATAGTTTATTTAAACTTTGTTGTTCTTTCATTGCTCTTTCAGTAGGATTATTATTCTCATCTTTTTCATCAATATATAAATATTGTTTCACTAATGAATCATAAATCTTTCCAATAATTTGTCCTGCTTCAAATGATATTTGTGTTTCTTTTCTAATATCTCTTTTATGTGTATCAACTAAAAAATCTAAAAGATAATAATACTTATCTAATTCAGCTAACTTAAAAGTAGCTACTTCTCTTGTATCTCCACGTCGTTCTTTATCCTTGTTTTCATCATAAATAATGAATTCATCGAAATTACATGTGATAATATAATCAGGTTTCAAATTATTTGGTAACTCATTCGCATATCGTCTACCTTGTTCATATGGTGTTAACAAAGAACCGTCTGATTGTTTTTCAGACTTTCTTAAATCTATGCCAAAAGATTTTTGTTCAATTAACACCTTTGTTTCTTTAATATATCCATCAATAAATGATTTATTATTTATTACAACCGGTCTTTCATATTGTATATACTTCTCCGGTTCTTTTACACCAAAAATATCTCTTAATAATGAATTCCAATATGCTTGTGTCTCGCTTTTTTCATTTCCTTTGCCTTCCCAATATTCAGCAAATAATTTAGCATTTTTCTTCTTAGTCTTATCGTTCATTTTTCTTCTTCCTACTTTCTTACATTTACTTCTTTGCAAAGTGCTCCTGCATTTGGGTCAAATAAAACAATAACCAAATCAGTTGGCAATCTATATATCTTTAAGTTTTCTAACATATCAAAAGCATTAATATCATGA
>CAJFOG010000159.1 GCA_904395785.1 uncultured Eubacterium sp.
TATTTGCATTTATTGTACACATATATTATCGCAGAAAAAATGAAAAAGTATGTGAAGTTCTTCTGAATTTTTTGTCAAAAAAATTTGTGTAAAATATTTAATGAAATAGTTGACAAAGGCTAACTTTGATGATATAGTATTACCGAAGTTAGATAAAACTAACAAAGAGATATGTAATTATCCGAATCGCTTTATATATCTTTTTTCCTTCAAACTTTACAACCGAATCATCCATCTGACTTCTCGAAGACGATATTCGTCTTCTTTTTTCTATCTGTTATTATATTTTATGATTTTTCTAAATGAATAGAGGAAGTTAGATATTTGTTTAGGTTGAGTTTCGTTAGGAAAAATGTTATGATTATGCGAGTTAGAAATGAGGAGTAACATGAAGCTAAAGTTGGTTGATTTAATTAATAAAATGGAAGAAAATAGTCCAGATATAACATATTTTGAAGAAGGATCATTTACAATGGTTCCTATTTATCATAAACGTTCGAATAGACTACAAATGGAAATATCATTGCCTAAGGTTTTACCATTTCGTATTTGGCATGTGTTTTATATGCGATTGACGAAGTTAGTACGTTGTAAAGTAGATTTAGATATCACATGTGAGGATCAAAAGATTGAGATGGAAGAATTGCTTGCGTATATCCATCACTTTGTTTCTATGTATCCTCATCTTTCAATGTTTCAAGATAGTTTTCCAACATTAAATGATAGTATTTTAACTTATCAAATAGCACAGGAATCCCAATATGTATTGGCAAAAGATCATGTGCCAAAATTGATGGATTTTTTAAAATCTTGTGGGATAGTATTACAAATAGAAGTAGAAAGTATGATGGTTTCACAAGTTGTTCCTAGTGTAGAAGTAAAACAAGAAAAGGTGAAGATTACTCCTATTATTGAAGAGAAAAAAACATATAACTATAAACCGAAACAAAAAAAAGGTTTAGAAAATTATGTCCCATTTACAATCCAGGATATTAAAGAAGAATGTCATGATATTCGTATTTTTGCGAAAGTATTTGATACAGAAATTAGAACATTACGCAATGGGAAAGACATTCAAACACTTTGGGTTGCGGATGATGATGATGCGATTATTATGAAGCGTTTTGAACGTGGTTCTGTTACAAAAGAGGTATTATCTGAAATTAAAACTGGAGATTGTATTGTTGCATATGGACGTGTAGAATTTGATGCATATTCTCGTGAATTAGTATTTATGCCAGATGTTATTCAAAAAGTTCCTGAAGTAAAGCGTGTGGATGAAGCAGAAGAAAAACGTGTTGAACTTCATGTGCATACAAAGTTGTCTGAAATGGATGGGGTTTGTGATATTAGTGAGTATATTAAAACGGCAAATGAATGGGGAATGGATGCGATAGCATTAACAGACCATCGTGTAGTGCAAGCATTTCCTACTGCACAACATGCAGTAGATGCAGTAAACAAACATAGAGAAACTCCAATGAAAATTTTATATGGTGTCGAAATGCATATGATTGATCCAGTATTACAAATTGTTAGAAATCCAAATGATACAGAGTTGGAAAAAGGCACTTATTGTGTATTCGACTTAGAGACGACAGGATTATCTTCTCGTTATGATCATATTATTGAGTTTGGTGGTCAAATTGTAAAGGATCGCACATGTATTAAAAGTTTACAGTTATTTATTAAACCACCAGTTGAAATTAGTGCGTTCACAACTGAGCTTACAAATATTTCTAATGAGCATGTGAAAGATGCAAAACCATTTGAAGAATGCGTAGATGAAATCTTAGACTTTATATCTGATAGTATCCTAGTTGCGCATAATGCAACATTTGACTATGGATTTTTGAATGCAGAGTTAAAAAGAATAGGAAGAGAACCATTAAACAACCCTGTGATTGATACGTTAGATTTAGCTTATAGTATGATAGATCGTAAAGGGTATCGTTTAGGTCAGTTAGCACGTCAATATGGAATACGTTATGATGAAGAAGTAGCACACCGTGCAGATTATGATGCCCAAGTGTTGGCACAAGTTTTTATGCATATGTTAAATGAGTTAAAGCATATCTCGACATTACGAGATTTACAGCATATGCAAACAAAA
>CAJFOG010000160.1 GCA_904395785.1 uncultured Eubacterium sp.
CCAGAAGTTGGTTTATCTAATGTTGCTAAGATATTAAGCAATGTAGTTTTTCCACTTCCTGATTCCCCCATAATTGCTACATATTCCTTCTCTTTTACTTCAAAGTTAACATCTTTTAATGCTTCCACTTGATTCCCTTGTAATCTAGTTTTATAAATTTTCTTTAATTTTTTTTACTTCTAACATATTCATATATATACCTCCTTGTACAGTATTATTGTATCTTAAACAATGATATCGTACTATTTATGTATCTTACATATAGATGAGATTTCTTACAAAATTGTTAGTTTTCTTTTTTTTGAAGCAAATCAAGATATACACAAGTTCCAACACCTACTTTTGAAGTTATATATATTTCATGCGATAAATTCTTCATAATCTGCGCACATAAATACAATCCTATTCCTGTTGCTGTCTTATTCATTCGTCCATTGTTTCCTGTAAAACCTTTTTCAAAAACTCTAGGGATATCTTGGGCATTAATCCCTATTCCACTATCTTTTATACATAACATTTCATTTTCTATACAAATCATAACACCTCCATGAAAAGTATATTTAATCGCATTTTCAATAATCTGTCCTAACACAAAACTTATCCATTTTTCATCTGTAATCACTTCTAAATCACAAGGTTGATATGAGAATGTTAATTTCTTATGAATAAATAATGGTGTATATTTATGAATAACACTTTTTATAATAGGATCTAATTGATGGGAACAAAATACATAATCACTGGCATTATTTGATAAATGAATATATGTTAAAACAGTTTCTACATATTGCTCTATCTGAAATAAACATACTTTTAACTGTTCTGCTTCCTCACTTATTTCGTGCGATAACATTAATTTCATTGCGGATATAGGGGTTTTTATTTGATGTACCCAAATTGTATAGTACTGTATTAAATCTTCTTCTTTCTGCGTATGTTTTAAAGATATATCATCATATGCTTGTTTTAGTTTCAATAATAACTGATGATAATCATAATCTATACTGGATGTTTCTTGAAATAACTTATCTTCTAAAGGATTCATAGTACTCAAATATACATGCTTTTTTTACGCTGATATATCACTTTAGAGAAAACAATCATACAAATGATACCATATAAACTACTTGCATATATATATGGTTCAAATGGTAATCTATATAGTTTAAAAACAATGCCAAATATAAGAATAGCACTGCTATTTAAAAAGATTTCTTTTTTCATTTCTTTTAATAATCGTAAATACATTTTCATTTTAATATGTAACCTTGCCCTTTTTTTGTATGTATACATTCCAAAATACCGATACTCTCTAATTTTCTTCTTAAACGATTTATATTTACTGAGAGTGTATTTTCATCAATATATACATCTGTTTTCCACAACTGATTCATTAATGTCGTCCTACTTACAATTTGTCCTTGATGAGAAAACAAAACATCTAATATTCGTACTTCATTTTTTGTAAGTTCTACTTGATTCCCTTGATAAGAAATAATGTTTTGTTGCACCAGCAATCGAATCCCCTTATATTCTTTCCATGTGGATTGTATTTGATAATCATAGCTTCTTCTTAAAACTGCTTGAATTTTCGCAAGTAGTACTTCTAGTTCAAATGGTTTCAATATAAAATCATCTGCTCCCATACTCATAGCCATTACTATGTTCATACTATCTGATGCACTAGATAAAAAAATGATAGGTACTTTGGATAATTTACGAATTTCTTCACACCAATGATAACCATTAAAAAATGGTAATCCAATATCTAAAATTACAAGTTCTGGCTGATACTTTATATATATTTCTAATACAGTTTGAAAGTTATCTACTATCTTACTTTCTAATCCCCACTTTAATAAATAGGTTCTATACATAACTAACATCATTAAATAGAATGATTAAACTTTTATTAACAAATCTTTATCGTATATATTAAATTATTCTACTAGCAAAAAACTGCCAACACATGTCAGCAGTTTTTAATGTATTTCTTACCCAATAATTTTTTGAGCGCGTAATACTTCTTCGATAGCAGCGATAGCTGCATCTTCGTCATCACCATTACAAGTAATTGTAATTTCTGATTGTGTAGGGATTCCTAAAGACATTACACCCATAATTGATTTCATGTTTACTTCACGACCGTTGTAAGCAATGTTTACTTCACTTTTAAATTTGCTTGCAGCGTTAACAGCAACAGTTGCTGGACGTGCGTGTAATCCAACTGGATCAACTACTGATACCGTAATTTGTTTCATTGTATATTCCTCCTAAGTTTTATTTTATTTACATCCTATATTTTAACCCATTTTGATATCACTTACAATCCATAAACGCTTTTTTCTATACAAAATTCCTATAAATTTATAAAATTTTATAGATAAATTACATCATCTGGTGATAATACTGTTATATTTTCATTTATACAAGCTTGCGCAAATATGCCATTTTTTTGAATTAACGTTTTTGTAAATGAACCATCATATATTTGTCCAATCCCACAACTTGGACTTCTCGGCTGTAAAATTACTACATCAATCTTATGTTTTTTAAGTTTTTGTAATTCTTTTTGTGCCCCTAATCTAAAATACTCACTCATATCTTCTCCATGTCGATTTAATACTACTCCGTTTTTTATTTCACATGGAATTCTAGGGACACTCATTCCTCCTGCAACCTCAGGGCAAATCAGGATATATTCTTTATCCTTTAAAAATTCTTGAAGTTTTATATGCTCATTATTTCCACCATCGTATTTACAATTTATACCCATTAAACAAGCACTCACCGCATATTTCATAAGTTTATCCTGCGATTTCATTGCGATATTTAGTATAATCTCCACTTTCAATACGATTTTCTAATACACCTTGTTTTCCTTCCCTTTGCATATTAAACATATACACAGGTAATACATCTATTACTTTACCTTGTTCATCCATGATATCACACAATATTCTGTTATATTCATTAGAAGGGTCTCCTTCTACATAACTCTCTAATTCATCTATTGCTTTCGCAACTTCTACACTTACTTCATAAATTTCCCCGATTACAGTCCCTTCTCCTTCAATTAATGCAGGATAGGTAACACCTTCAATTGTGTATAAGTCACCTTTTACATAGCCATAAGATATAAACTGACTTTTACCTTTTAAATAGGCATCATAATTATAATGCCCTTCTCTTAAAGAACCATAAACAAATATTCTTACCATTAGCAAATTGTTCCTCCTGTCGATTTAATATCTTCTTCATATTTCACCATTGCGCTAATCGCAGCAGTTAACCCCTTTACAATATCATCTAACGCCATGCTTGGTTGTCCAACTTTTTCCACAACTTGTTGAGGTAAATAAGGTATATGAATAAAACCGCTTTTTCTTCCTTTTCCTTCTAACTCTAACATATGGCGTACACCATATGTAACGTGGTTGCATACAAATGTACCAGCAGTATTAGACACAGATGCTGGAATTCCTATTTTGCGAATTTCTTCTACTATCGCCTTAATAGGTAAGTTCACAAAATATGCAGCAGGACCATCTTTAAATATAGGTTCATCAATCGGTTGATTTCCTTCGTTATCTTTAATTCTACAGTCATCAATATTAATCCCAATACGCTCCACAGTAATATCACTACGGCCTCCTGCTTGTCCAATTGACAGTACCATATCTGGTTCATATTTCTTTACAGCATCTTGAATTACTTGTAAAGATTTATGCACAACCGTAGGTATTTCCAAGGCAATAATCTCTGCTCCTTCAATTTCTTTTGGTAAAAGTTTTACTGACTCAATCGCAGGATTAATCGGTTCTCCTCCAAAAGGGTCAAAGCCTGTTACTAATATTTTCATAAAAATCCTTCCTTTCCTAAAATGCCCATACTAGCATTAAAATCATATGTACAATAATTAAAATCAACGCCATTGGTATTTGTGCACGAATCACTGTCCATTTATTCCTTGTCTCTAAAACTGCACTAGGTACAATATTAAAATTAGCCGCCATAGGTGTTAATAATGTTCCACAGAAACCACATGTCATTCCTAGTGTACCTACGATAACAGGATTTCCACCTTGCGCAATGACAAATGGAATACCGATTCCTAAAGTAATTACTGAAAATGCTGCAAATGCATTTCCCATAATCATCGTAAAAATTACCATCCCCAAACAATAAATGATAACACCGATAATAATATTACCACTAGGTACAACTGCACTAATCATAGTAGAAATAAGATCTCCCACACCTGCTTCTGTAAATAAAGATCCCAGTGCACCTAATAATTGTGGTAATAAACAAGCTGCACCGACCTGCATTAACTGTTTTGTCGTATTCTCTCTTGTTTCTTTAATATTAGGTTTTGTAATCCACCATGCGAATAGTAACGATAAAACACATGCAAGACCAACCATTACAGCTCCATCTAAAGAAACTCCTGCTTTTGATGATGGCAAAGCAAAAATTAATCCATTTTCAGAAACTTTCACAAAACTAAACGCAAGTGCTAGCACACCAACTGATACTGCTGGAATAAAGATTTTATTTCCAATCTTAAGACTTTCTTTTTCTTTTACATCACTGCTTACTTCTGTAAATGACCCCATTCTTACTTGTTTTGTAACAGTTAAACATCCCATTACTACTAGAATTGCCCCTGTTACTTCACTTGGCATAAGTTTTCCAAAAATAAAAATACATCCAACTAACAACCAAAATAAAGATGTTCCAATTCTTGCTTCTTCATTTTTCATAAATGCCCTAAAAGAAGCATCTAAACATACAAGTCCACATAATGTATAGAAAACTTCCGGCATGATTGTAGACATAAATTCTTGCATCTTATTTCCCTCCTGCCTTTTTTAATTTACGATCGTATAACAATACTTGAATAATTGTAATAATAACTGTAATAATTGCTATTGGAATAGCTGTAGTCGCTATACTAGATAATGTTACTTCTTGATACATAGATAAAGTACCTTGTATTAACACAACCCCACTAGCGGCAGGAAAACAGTTTTGCGCAAAGAAATTCGCAAAATTGTCTACGGCTGCTGCTTGACCTTTTAAAGATTCTACTTCATCTTCCGTTAACTTTTCATTTTTATATACTTCTCCAGCTGCTTCTGACATTGGTAAAATTAACGGACGTACAAATTGCACATGTCCACCAATACGAACATTCAATGCTGCCGCAATCGTACGCACTACCATATAAATAGATAATACTTTCCCAGCAGATGCATTCTTAATCTTTCCAATCAAATATGCTGCACGCTCTTTTAATCCATAACGCTCAATAATTGCTATTACTGGGAAGATAATTAAGAATATCGACATTAAACGATTATTCACAAACGATTCCCCTAATACAGATAAAATATATGTAAAGTCCATACCAGAAACTAACCCTGTCACAATACCTGCAATAAGCACAGTTGCCAATACATCAAACTTAAGTATGAACCCTACCACAATAATTAAAATCCCTATTAATTTTATATATTCCATAATTACACCTCATTTCTGAAAAAATTGTACCACTTTTACCACTCAATTCGCAATATTTTTCAATATTTACATATTATTTTCTTAAAATTTGAAATTAATTCATACATTTTAAATTATTAATAAAGAAAAACCATACTGTATTCTTTATAAATACTACAGTATGGCATATTATTATCTTAGACCTTTTTAAGATACATCCAAACGATTTCCACATCTTTATGATGATGTGCCATTCCGATATATACTACATCATTTCCTAAGCCTATATCGTATTGTTTCTCTTGTATTTGTTTCACTGCTTCCATTGCTAATTCTTTTAAATC
>CAJFOG010000161.1 GCA_904395785.1 uncultured Eubacterium sp.
TAGTTTTCACTGTATGCAATTTCTGCTGAATTTTTATTTTTAAACATCTGTTTTACACCTATTTTATTACTTTATTATGGTTTTGTACGAATTATAGTTAATATAAAAAAAGGAACTATGCATTTACTAAGCGTTCCTTTAATTTCTGTAAAATTTTCTTTTCTAAACGTGATACTTGCACTTGTGATATATTCAGTTTTTTCGCAATATCATCTTGTTTTAATCCTTGTTCATAACGATAATATATTAATAATTGTTCACGTGGTGATAAAAGGTGTACTTCTTGACGTAATGCTAATTTCATGACAACATCTTCTTTATTTTGATCTGCAACTTTATCATGTAATACAATGGCAGAGCCATCATTTTCATAAATCGTTTCATCAAGTGAGTATGTAAATTGATTTGCCTCAAAACATAAAATAACATCACTTACTTCATGCCCTGTTTCATTCGCTATTTCTTGATATGTAGGTTCTCTTGATAGTTGTTGTTGAAGATGTTCTTTCACTTTCATATACTGTACATAACCTTCTTTTAGTGAACGTGAAATTCTCATTGAGCCATCATCTCGAAAATACCGTTTTAACTCTCCCATTATTATCGGTACTGCATATGTAGAAAATTTTACACCATATTGTAAATTAAAGTTGTTTAAAGCTTTCATTAGCCCTACACAACCTATTTGAAATAAATCTTCTCTTGCTGTATGTTGTTTTACAAAACGTTGTACAATAGAATTTACTAATGCTGTATTTCTTTGTACAAACTGTATTTTTGCTTCTTCATCCCCATGTTGTATCCTTTGAATTAATACTTCATTTGCCTCTTGTTTCATGTGTTAGACGTTTAACGATTGTAATACTCGTTCCTTTGCCTACAATACTATTTACATGAAAATCATCCGCAAATGTTTGCATAATTGTCATTCCCATCCCACTTCTTTCTAAATGTTGTTTACTCGTATATAATGGTTGCATCGCTTGATCTAAATCTTCTATTCCACATCCTTCATCTTCAATCATCATATGAATTTCTTTTTCATCATAACCTACTGATACTTTAATGCGACCATCCTCATTTCCGTCATATCCATGAATCATCGCATTGACTACCGCTTCTGCCAATAAGGTTTTTATTTCTATTACTTCATCCATAGTAAGGTTTAAAGGCATTAAAAATGCAATGACACTTGTACGTAGAAAAGCTTCATTTTCTAACTTTGATAAAAACTCAATGCTCATTTCATTCATAATTTTACCTCATTTCTTTCTTGTCGAATAATCTGAAAAATTCCAGACATTTGAAATACCCTACTATTTTCTTTAGATAAATTACAAACAAGTAATTCACTTTTCATTTCTTTTAACTGTTTAAATCTTGCCAATACAAATCCTATACCCGTACTATCCACAAAACTGACTTCTTCAAAATCTAATTTCACTGTTTTGGGATGATACTTTTCAATTAAATCAATACATGTTTGTTTTAAATTACTGACACTAAGATTATCGAAATCTCCGTAAAAATAAAAATATAATGTTTCATCTATATATTGATATTTCATTTTTATATCCCTCCGACAACATCTTAGCATAAAAAAAGAATGCTAAGTACATATTCGACAAAGCATCCTAATTATTCTAATAAATTGACAAAAATTGTCAATTTATTCATCGTAATCTTCATCAAGATCTAATCCATACTCTTCCATATAGTCTGCATGTTTATCTGCATCTGAGGATACTTTACAAGCAGCAAATAAAAATAAGATAATAAAACCTAGTAAGAAAATTCCACTCATCCATATAACTGTTAACATAATATCCCTCATTTCCAGTTGATAGTGTATTACCAACTAGCTTTTTTATACGAAAATTTTTTGTAGAGTTTGCATAAACACATCAACATATTGTATTGCTTCTATATCTTCCTCAATATATAAGTCTGATGTAAGTAATGAACCATCTTGTAATTGAAGTTGTAATTTGGCAATTACTTCACCTTTTTTATATGGTGCTTTTTGTTTTGTCAGAATAATTTCTTCTTTTGTTACCTTTACATCATTCTCATTTTCATAAACAAGAGATATATCTTGTTTAGCATATACACTTACTTCTTTTACTTTCGCATTATTTATAGACACATTCCCTACTTCTTGCCCTTTTTTATATAAAGTTTTTACATTAAATTTTTGAAATCCATAATCTAATAGTTGCATAATTTCTTGATTTCTTGTTTTACTATCTGGTTCTTTCATAACGACTGCAATTAAACGTACACCATCTTTTTTGGCAGTTATTGTAATACATGATTTTGCTTGTGATGTATACCCTGATTTTAAACCATCTACACCTGGATATTGTCTTAATAATTTATTCGTATTGACTAACCAAAATGGTTGTTCACTATCTTCTCTTATATATGCATCATAAGTTGAAGTAATCGCCAGCAAATCATCTTGTCCTTCTGCTAATAATGCTTTTGCTAATATCCCCATATCTTTCGCTGTTGTATAATGATTTTCATCATGTAATCCTGTTGCATTTACAAAATGTGTATTTGTCATTTTTAATTGTTTGGCTTTGGTATTCATCATCTCAACAAAATGTTCATGTGATCCCCCTATTTTCTCAGCCATTGCTACCATTGCATCATTTGCTGATGCAATACAAATACTTTCAACTAAATCTCGTACACTCATTGTTTCATTTTCTTCTAAGTATACTTGACTTCCCCCCATACTAGCAGCATTATCGCTTGTAACTACCATATCATCAAAGCTTAATTTTCCTGCATGTAATTGCTCATAAATTAATAATAACCCCATCATCTTTGTCATACTCGCTGGAAATAATTTCTCATTTTCATTTTTCGCAAAAACAACTTTTTCACTGTTATACTCAAATACATATGCAGAACCTGCTTGTGTCGCTAACCCTATATTCTCATTTTCTTGTGCATATATATATTGAAAAAAGAAGGTTATCCACAAGCACACACAAAATCCTATGTTTATTATTTTTTTCATTTTCATCTACCTCACTTCAATATATGTAGTCGTTACAATAATATGATGATATTTAAGCAAATTACTTGATTTTTAACACGATATAAACAAAACCTCATTAAGATTATGTTAATATATATATATTGTATTCTAGATTGGAGGAATTATATGAACGAACAGTTAAAACTAGAATTGCAAGAAGAAATTAAACAGTTTGCAGAACAATTACATAAATTTAGAAATAAAGAATTAAGTGTAAAAGATTTTAAATCACTAAGTTGTGGATTTGGATCTTATGCACAACGTGGTGCAGACTCTTTTATGATTCGTTTAAGAATGAATCAAGGTGTCGTTTCAAAACAACATTTGAAATTTGTAATTGATACATGTAACAAATATAATATTTCAGACATAAAGTTTACGACTGGTCAAAATATTCAATTTCATAACTTAACTGGCGATGAAATTCCATCTATTATGTTAGAAGCTTTAGAAGAAGGAATTATATGTCGCGGTAGTGGAGGAGATTTCCCACGTAATGTTATGGCATCTCCATTAAGTGGTGTTAACCCAGAAGAAACATTTGATGTATTACCATATGCTCGTGAATTAACAGAATATTTATTAGCTCAAGTTAATAAATATTCTTTACCTAGAAAAATAAAATCATCATTTTGTAATACGAAAGAAAATGAAACACATGCTACATTCCGTGATTTAGGTTTTGTTGCAAACGAAGATCATACTTTCGATGTTTATATTGCGGGTGGTTTAGGTAATCAACCAAAAATGGGTGTGAAAGTTGGAGATCATGTTCCATGTGAAGATATTTTATATTACGCTTCTACAATGGTATTATTCTTTATGGAACATGGAAACTATGTAAACCGTACAAAAGCTAGGTCCCGTTTTATACAAGAAACTTTAGGAGTAGAAGGATTAATTTCTGCATTCAAAGAACGTCTTGAACAAACAAAACGTTCAGAAAATTTAAAAATTCATGTACAAGAGCCTATCATTATAAAAACTGGTGAGGGTACAATTTCACATCCAAGAGCAATTGCACAAAAACAAAAAGGATTATACGCAGTATACTATCATCCAATTTGTGCTAGTATCACATTAGAAAAATTAAAAGAAATTTCTACATTAATTGAGCCTATGCAAGATGTAGAGTTACGTATTACTCCACAACAAGGATGCTACATTATTAATTTAACGGCACAAGAAGCAAAACAAATTCTCGATATTACAGATGATGGGGCAAAAACTATCTTTGATCATAGTGTAAGTTGTGTGGGTGCTAAAAGATGTCAAATTGGTATGAGAGATTCACACGGCACATTAGAAAAAGTAATAAACTATATTCGTGAAAAAGGATATACAGACGGTGTTTTACCAAGAATTTATATATCAGGATGTACGAGTTCTTGTGGTACAAACCAAATTGGACACATTGGTTTACAAGGTACTGTAAAAGTTTTAGATAAAAAACCTTATCCAGCTTATTTCTTAAGTTTTCATGGTGAGCATTTATTCAATAAAGAGCGCTTTGGAGAAGTAATTGGTGTCTTATTAGAAGAAGATGCATGTGCATTCTTTGATGCAATTGCACAACGTGTAAGTGTACATAATATGACTTACGAACAATGGTTAGAAACTCATAAAGAAGAATTAGAAGAAGTAATTGCTACTTATGTAAAACCTTTAAAATAAAAACTGGTTTTATCCAGAAAAA
>CAJFOG010000162.1 GCA_904395785.1 uncultured Eubacterium sp.
TGTATTCATCACTAGATTTACATCAGCACTCACAATTTCATCAAATCGTTGTAAGATCTTTTCTACACTTGCACTACAAGAAGCACAATGCATTCCTTCTACTGTATACGTTTCTATCATTGTTTCTTGTTTTTTTTCTAAAATAAACCCTGCTTTTGAAACCACTTGTTCAAACTGTTCAAACATGATTTCTTTATTTGTTTCAATTACTACTTCTTCTAAGACTAAATTCACATTTACTTGTGTAACACCATCCATTTTACGTATCACTCGCTCAATGGAAGCTGCACAAGATGCACAAGACATTCCTCTAACAAAAAATGTATACTTCATGATATCAACCTACTTTCTACTTCATTAATCTTGCAAGCACATTTTCAATTTCTTGTAATTTTTCATTCATATCATCCTCATTCATTGCAGATTTAATACAGCTGTGTAGATGACCACTTAATATGTGCATATTTGCTTTTTTTAATAAGGATGTAGACGCACTTATTTGATTTGATATATCAATACAATAACGTTCATCTTCTAACATTTTGATAATCCCATCAATTTGACCACGTACTGTTTTCAAATTCTGCATTGCTTTTTTTCTTTCTGGACTCACATTATACCTCCCCTCTAGGGTGCTGTTATATATAGTTTATATAAATATTGATATTTTGTCAATAAAAAAAGGGAATGCGAATGCATACCCTATATATTTTCTTTTTCTTGTCTATCTAATAAAGCTTGAAATTCATGCATTGGCATAGGTCGATAATAATAAAAACCTTGAATTGCCTCACAATGAATTTCTTTTAAATATGTCACATATTCTTCATCTTCTACACCTTCTGCAACTACATCTACATTAGATGCTTCCGCAATTTGCATCAATCGTAACAAAATTTGTTTACGTTTTTCATCTAATGGTCCTTGAAAGAAAATACGATCTAATTTAATACAATCAATCGCTCCATTCAATAAAAAAGCAAATGATGAATTTCCTGCACCAAAATCATCTAAGGAACAGCGAAAACCTGCTTTATGACATTCATCAAATATTTGATAAATTCGATGATCTTGTTGAAATTTAATATCTTCTAAAAATTCAAATTCTATATAAGAGGAAGGAACACCTGTTTCCTTTACGACTTGAAAATAATCTTTAATAAATTCCCTATCTAAAATCGTTACATTACTAATATTAAAACTTAAAGGTACGCGTGGTTGATGATTACGCAAGCCTTCACCTAAATACTCACATGCTTTTCTAAACTGCATTAAATCTACTAAATAAATTTCTTTAAATTCATTTAATGATTCAAGGTATTCAATTAATGGCATTCCATTCGCATGTTTCCATCTTAATAATACTTCACCTGCAATGATTTTATTTGTAAGTGGATTAACTTTTGGTTGAATAAATACTTCAAATTCATCTTGTTGTCTTGCTGCAGTTAAACGCTTTGCTAATTCTTGTTTTTCAACATAATTACAATATAACGATTCCTCATATATTTCATAACTAAATGAACGATTATTTATTTCTGGGCAATTTTTTCTAATAACACTTGCCATCGTAATTAGTTGTTCATAAGAAGTATTTTTTATAATATGTAATGGTATAATCCCAAATGAAACAAACAAATTCTGATGCGCATGCAAAATTTCATTTTCAAATAAAACATCTACTAATTCATACAAAAATCCTTGTAATATATTTTCTTCTATATTTCCACTTTTTTTATCATACTGAACAATAAAATGAAAGGTGTCTTTGAAATATTGCTCAATATAGCCTCTTCCTTTTAAAAATGCTTCCATTACTTGAAGTATCTTCTTAAGTAATTCTTCACCATAAGTATTTCCATATTTTGCATTAAAAAATAAGAAGAATTTAATATCCATTTCCACAAAAGCATAGTGATGCTTTGTTTGTTGTTGAACATCATGATATATTGCCTCTAAAGAATCATTAGATTCCTTCACGAAAAACCCCTCCTTTATCATGATATAAAAAGGAAACGGAGTCATCCATTTCCTATTATTACGTCTTTACTTTCTTATAATGTAATTGCAGCCTCTAATGCTACTTCCATCATATTATGAAAAGAAGTTTGACGTTCTTCAGCTGTTGTTACTGCTGAAGTTACTAATGAATCACTAATAGTTAACAAACATGCTGCTTTTTTTCCAAGTACATTTGCATTATGGAATAGCGCAAAACTTTCCATTTCAACACATACACAACCGTGCTTTTCAAAAAATTCATTATGACCATCTACATTATCTTCATGATAGAATACATCACTAGAATGAATTCTAGCCTCTGTTAATGGTTTTTGTAAAGAAGCGGCTGCTTCTTTAATTTTCTCATTTAACTCTTTACTTGGACATAAAATATCATTATCTACCTCAGCTTGTGCTTTCGCAAAACTAGACTCACTCCATGCACTTTCCGCAAGCACCAAATCAAATAGTTCTAAATCTTTTGTATATGCTCCTGCACTACCAATACGAATAATATTTTCTACTCCATAAAATTTATATAGTTCATATGAATAAATTCCAATACTTGGCATACCCATACCACTACCCATTACAGAGATTTTCTTTCCTTTGTATGTACCTGTATATCCAAACATATTTCTTACAGTATTAAATTGTACAGGATTTTCTAAATATGTTTCCGCAATATATTTTGCACGTAGTGGATCTCCTGGCATTAAAACTGTTTTTGCTATATCATTTACCTCAGCGGCGTTATGTGGTGTTCCCATTACGTAATACCTCCTTGAATTCCTTAATATTATATCATAGGAAATCAAATTTCGCACCAAACTTTTACATCTTAGTAAGAAAATTTCTCAAAAAATTCTAAATCTTCTAATGATGATATATCTTCAATAGGATTATGTTCTAACCGTAGTTCATAAAGTTTGTGTAAGTGTTCTAATGGTGTAATATCAATAATGTAATTTGCTTTTAAAGTTAACGTACGTAATTCTTTTAAGTTTTGTAGAGGTGTCAAATTAATAATACTATTATGATCTAATCGTAATGCAGTTAAATTTGTTAAGTCCTGTAATGGTGTTAAATCTTCAATAATATTTTGATATAAGTCAATACCTAATAATTTTTTCAGATGTTTTAATGGCTTTAAACTAGATATATTATTATATGATAAAGATAAAAATTCTAACTGTTTCATATTTGCCAATGCACGAATATCCTTCACATTATTTTTTCCTAAATCTAATGCTACAATATTTGGACAATGTTTTAACACATCTATGCTTTGAATATTATTATTATGCACATTTAACTCTAACAAATCTTTCGCATGTACTAAAAAATCAATAGAAGTTAAGAAACAATTAT
The DNA here is from genome assembly GCA_904395785.1 of uncultured Eubacterium sp. Classification (GTDB taxonomy): domain Bacteria; phylum Bacillota_I; class Bacilli_A; order Erysipelotrichales; family Erysipelotrichaceae; genus Amedibacterium. Next base: position 3,373 of record CAJFOG010000162.1, read on the forward strand.
TTGCTTTAAAATACTCTAAATGTCGCATTTTGGCTAGTACTTCTGTATGCTGTAAAGCATTCATAGAAACATCTAATTTTCTCAACTTTGTTAAACCATCTAAAAAACGTAAATCTTGAAAACCACTTTGTACGATACGTAAATCTTTCAACTTTTTCAAATATTTTAAAAATGAAAAGTCTTGAATATGATTATAATTTAATTCTAACACCTCTAAGTTTTCAAACTCTTTTAATAATGAACAATCTGTCAAATACGGATTATTCGTTAAATTCAAATAACGCAATGTATGCTTCATATATTGTAATGGAGATAAATCTTGAAATAAGTTTGTCGATAAATCTAATATTTCAATATTTTTTAAATAATTTAAATCCGCAATATCATATAACCACATTTTATTCATATGTAATTCTTTTAATTTTGGTAATGTTCCTAAAATACTTAATGGAAATGGCCCATTCTCAATACCTACATATAATGTATGTAAATGTTTTACATGTTCCAAATACACTAGATTATCTACTTTACTACGCTCTAAGTTTAATTCCTCTAAATGAATCGTACCTGCCAATGCACTAATATCCATTGTATATAAATTATTGCGAGAAATATCTAATTTTAATAATTGACGATGTTCTCGTAATGCTTGAATATCTCTTAACATATTTTTCGATACATTTAAAACTTCTAATTCTCTAAGATTTTTTAATGGATCTAATATTTCAATATGATTCCCACATAAATCTAAATATTGTAAATTGATCGCATATTCTAATCCATCTAAATTTACAATCTCACTAGATCTCGCTGATAAAGAAGTCAATTGTTTCAATGTTTCCTCATTAATTTCATTTTCTTTTATTTGTAATGTTCTTGCGATTGCTTCTCTTAATTTTACATCTTTTACTAGCATGCAAATCCCTCCTAACAATGTTTCTACCATTATTATAACCTAAACTGCTTTTCTTGAATATAATAACTCTTAATTTTCTTAGATATTCAATGTTTTATACGATTTTGTTTGACATTCATCATAATGCATGATATTGTAGAAACGTAATAAAAAGCGATAATTATGATTTCAAAATAAACAAATTCTGGAATTGTATTTATTTTACTCAATGTTGTACAAGATCCAGTATTTGTGATACTTACTACACATTAGAGAAGCTTCTTATTAAAAGCATAAGGAGGTACTTACAATGAGTACAGGTAAAGTAAAATGGTTTAATGCCGAAAAAGGATATGGGTTTATCACATCCGAAGAAGGGAAAGACATTTTTGTTCACTACTCTAGTATTCAAGCAGATGGATACCGTACACTAGAAGAAGGACAATCTGTTAGCTACGAAATCGTAGAAAGTGATCGTGGCCCACAAGCAAGCAACGTTGTTGTAAATGCTTAAAAGTAAAAGTTACAGGATATATTGCCTGTAACTTTTTTTATTCCTTATTTTTTTTCCCTAATTTTCCATCTAACGCATAGTTAGTTAGTAAATTTGTTTCAAACGTAAATGTTAACTGTTGTCTTTTACGATATCTTATCTTGGCTAATTGTAGTAATTCTTCTAATAACTCACTAAATGTTATACCACTTTGTTCCCATAAATAAAATGCTAAAGAGCCAGGAATTGTATTGACCTCATTCACATAAATATCTAGTGTATCTTTTTGTACTAAAAAGTCAATACGACATACTCCTTCTGCTTGTAAAGCTTTAAATGATTCTTTCGCATATTGTTGAATCTCATCTTTCACATCATTCGGTATTTGAGCTGGAATTTGCCTTGTCGCACTCGCCATTCCTTGATTTTTACTACCTTGCTCATATTTATCATGAAACGATAAAATGTCATCTTGTTTCATAACTTCTTCTAAAACGCTTGTTTTACAATTTGAATGACTTCCTAATACTGCACAATTAATTTCTCTTAAAGGAGTAATTAATTTTTCAATTAACACTTTATGGTCGTAACGAAATGCCTCTTGGATACATACTTGTAATTCCTCTGAATGATGTGCAACACCAATTCCAATACTAGACCCTAAATTGGCAGGCTTAATAATCATCGGATAACCTAAGCGATTTGCTTTTTCTAGTAACAGTTGTATATCTGTTTCTTCCTTATGCCAACAAAACCATGGTACCAAAGGTAATCCTCTATCTTGTAAGATCATTTTCATAACTTCTTTATCTTGTCCGATTGCTGCTCCTAACACATCACAACCAACAAATGGAATTCCTAATGTTTTTAAATATCCTTGAAAACTACCATCTTCCCCATTTGTTCCATGCAATACAGGAAATACAATATCAAACACAATTTCTTTTTTTCTTAAACCCTTTTTTTGTTTTAAAAAGTAACGTTCTTTATCTTTTTGTATATCTACTTGCAGCAGTTTTGGAATACATGTATCTATTTGTTGAAACGTTTCTAAATTACATAAACATTCATCATAATACATCGTTCCATCTTTCGCAATGTATAATGGTAATACATCATAAGATAATGGCATTGCACTCATGACTTGAATTGCTGATAAAATACTAACTTCATGTTCTACCGAAACTCCACCAAATACAACTAAAACTTTTAAATTCATCGATACTCACCCTTCTTTTGCCTATGCAATATACTATATGACATAATAAAAATATTGTTAATGATGAAATGCATCTGGAAGATCATTTTCTAATAAAACGATAGAATGTTCTTGTGCTACTTGTTCTACAATTTGCATCGCTTGTGAAAAACTTTGCGCTATATGCACATGTTTCATCATAAAACCACTATCACTTAATCCTTTATAAATAGCTTTTGTCTGTATTTCTCCAACCAAAATAACAATATCAGCACATCCTTTTATTGATTTTCCAAACTCATAGTTTTCTTGATCCTGCAACATTCCTAAATCAATCATTCCAGGAGTTACAATGATACGTTGTCCTCTCATTTGTTTTAAAACTTCTAACGCATACTGTACACCTTTAGGATTGGCATTATAAGCATCATCTAATATCGTATACTGTGCATACTCTCTTTTTTGTAAACGATGCTCTATATATGGGAGTAAGGCAACTTGGGTTAACAATTGTTGCCAACTAATATCTAGTGTATGTGCAATAGCTACTGCAGCAGTAATATTCGCAATTTGATGTTCTCCCAATAATTTCGTATGAAA
>CAJFOG010000163.1 GCA_904395785.1 uncultured Eubacterium sp.
ACAAGTATTCCCTTATTTGCAGCAGGTGGAGTATATACAAAAGAAGATATACAAGCATGTATGGCAAGTGGAGCAACGGGTGTGCAAATGGCAACACGCTTTATTGTTTGTGAAGAATGTGATGCAGATATACGTTTTAAACAAGCAATTATTGATGCGAAAGAAGAAGATATTCAACTTGTGATAAGTCCTGCAGGACTTCCTGGAAGAGGCGTTATGAATCCGTATATGAAGGAAGTCATGGAAGGAATACGAAAAGCGCCAACACATTGTGTAAGATGTATTAAACCATGTCATCCACCAACAACACCATATTGTATTAGTGAAGCATTGATACATGCAGTGAAAGGCGAGTTAGATCAAGCATTAATTTTTTGTGGGAAAAATGCTGCAAGAGTAAATAAGATGACAACAGTAAAACAATTAATCGATGAATTATTTGAAAGAGAGTGAAGTATATGAAAATTGCATTTTTATTTGCTGGACAAGGTGCACAATATCCAGAAATGGGAAAACAATTATATGATGCATATCCGCAAGCAAAAGCTGTATTTGATGAAATATCGACGATAATAGATGTTAAGCAATTATGTTTTCAAACAAGTAAAGAAGAACTACAAGATACAAGAAATGCACAACCAGCGATTTTTGCCCATAGCATGGCAGCAGCCGCAGTATTATCTTCTTATGGTATTGAAGCAAATGTATGTGCAGGGTTATCTTTAGGTGAGTATAGTGCATTATGTTATGCCAAAAGCTTTTCTATAAAAGATGGTGCAAGTATATTATGTCAACGTGCAAATCTTATGGCACAGTCTTTACAAGAAGGAGCTACGGCTATGTATGCCATCTTAATGTTAGAAAAAGAGAAAGTATTACAAGCTTGTAAGGAAGTATCGCATTTCGGTGTTTGTGAGATTGCGAATTATAATTGTCCTGGACAAATTGTCATTACTGGTGAAAAACAAGCAGTGGAAGAAGGTGCAAAGCATTGTCTAGAATTAGGGGCAAGAAGAGTATTGCCATTAGCAGTAAGTGGTGCATTCCATTCATCTTTATTAAAGCCACAAGCAAGTGAATTAGCAAAAGTATTAACAAATTTTTCACTCAAAACACCAAGTATCCCTGTTTACCATAATTTAACAGGGACATGTGAACTAGGTGATTTAGTAGATATTTTGAGTAAACAACTATGTAGTTCTGTTCAATTTGAAAAAACAATTATGCAGATGTTAGCAGATGGTGTCGACACATTTATTGAAATAGGACCAGGAAATACATTAAGTGGATTTGTGAAAAAATGTGCGAAAAAACAAGCAGTAACAATTTTACATGTGGAAGATGTAGATAGCTTACAGGCGTGTGTAGAAGCAGTGAAAGGAAAATAGGCTTATGAGTAGAAAAGTAGCATTAATAACTGGAGCATCCAGAGGAATTGGTGAAGCGATTGCAAAAACTTTATCTCAAGATTATGATATTGTGATGAATTATGCAAATCGCAAAGAGAGTGCGCAACAAGTGTTACAACAATTAGCAGATGGAAATCACCATATGATACAATGTGATGTTTCTAATGAACAACAAGTAAAAGATATGATGGATGAAATCCTAGCAAAATATGGACGCATTGATGTTGTGGTAAATAATGCAGGAATTACAAAAGATAATTTATTATTACGTATGAGCGAAGAAGAATTTGAAGATGTCATTGATATTAACTTAAAAGGAACATATCATTGTATTCGTCATGTTGCCAAAATTATGATGAAACAACGTAGTGGTAAGATTGTCAATATGGCAAGTGTTGTTGGTTTATGTGGTAATGCAGGACAAGTAAATTATGCGGCTAGTAAAGGTGGTGTTATCGCAATGACAAAAGCAGTTGCGAAAGAATTAGCCCCTAGAGGAATTTGTGTAAACGCAGTTGCCCCTGGATTTATTGAAACAGAAATGACAGCACAGTTAAGTGATACGGTGAAACAAACTGCAATTTCTTCTATTGCGATGAAACGTTTTGGAAAAGTAGAAGAAATCGCAAATGTCGTAAAATTTTTATGTAGTGATGATAGTAATTACATTACAGGCCAAGTCATTACAGTTGATGGTGGGATGGTGATGTAATATGAAAAGAAGAGTTGTGATTACAGGAATGGGTGTAGTATCACCAATTGGAAATAGTATTGATGAATTATGGTATTCTTTACAACATAATGTATGTGGGATTGCCCCTATTACAAAATTTGATACGAGTGATTTCCGTGCAAAACTTGCCGGAGAAGTCAAAGACTTAGATATGGAGCAATACTTTACAAAACGTGATCTTAAATTTAATGATCGTTTTACTCAATTTGCGCGTATTGCGGCAAAACAAGCATTTGATGATAGTGGTTTAGCCAATACTACGTTTGATCATGAACGTTTTGGAGTTATGTTAGGTTCTGGTATTGGAGGTATTGAAACAATTGCGCAAGCCTCAACAACAATTGATACAAGAGGACCAAGTCGAGTATCACCGTATTTTATTCCGATGTCATTAATTAACTTAGCAGCAGGATGTGTTGCGATTGATGTACAAGCAAAAGGAAATGTTTCAAGTGTTGTAACTGCATGTGCTGCTTCCACAAATGCTATTGGAGAAGCATTCCATAAAATTCGTGATGGATATGAAGATATCGTATTAACAGGTGGTAGTGAAGCAAGTATTACACCACTAGCTGTAGCAGGATTTGCATCAATGCGTGCTTTACATGAAGGTGATGATCCTAAACGTGCATCTATTCCATTTGATGCAGATCGCAGTGGATTTGTGATGGGTGAAGGTGCAGGTATCTTTATTTTAGAAGAATTAGAACATGCATTAAAACGTAAAGCGAAAATTTATGGAGAAATTATTGGATATGGGACAACATGTGATGCATATCATATGACAGCACCTTTATCTGATGGAAGCAGTGCCGCAAAAGCGATGCAACAAGCAATGCAAGATGCGAATATAACACCAAGTGAGATTGATTATATTAATGCACATGGTACAAGTACACCATTAAATGATGCAGGAGAAACTTGTGCTGTAAAATTGGCATTTAAAGATGACTGGCAACACCCTTATGTATCTAGTACAAAATCAATGAGTGGTCACTTATTAGGTGCAAGTGGAGCATTAGAAGCTATTATTTCCACATTAGCAGTACAAAATGACTATGTACCTGCAACTTTAAATTATAAACAACTAGATCCAGCATGTGATTTAAACCTTGTGGTAAATGAAGGAAAACAAGTACGAATTCACATTGCAATGTCAAATTCTTTAGGATTTGGAGGGCATAATGCAAGCATCCTAATTAAAAAATGGGAGGACTAATATATGGTATACAATAGTAATGAAATTCAAAAGATCATACCTCATCGTTATCCATTTTTATTAGTGGATCGTATTGAGAAAATGGAAGGAAATAAAATCATTGGGATAAAATGTATCAGTGCTAATGAGATGCAGTTTTTAGGACACTTTCCGAATAAACATATTATGCCAGGAGTATTACAATTAGAAGCATTAGCCCAAACAGCAGCAGTCATGTTGTTGTCGAAAGAAGAAAATAAAGGAAAAATAGGATTATTTGCAGGTATTGATAAAGCTAGATTTAAACGTCAAGTAATTCCTGGAGATGTATTAACACTAGAAGTAGAATTAGTAAAAGAAAGAATGGGGATTGCGTTTGTAAAGGCAGTCGCAAAAGTAGAAGATGAAATTGCGGTTAGTGCTGATTTGATGTTTGCGATAGATGAAGTACGCTAATGTTTCAGCAATATGTATTTGATGAATTAGAAAGTACAAATGATTATTTAAAAGCAAACTATCAACAGTATCAAGATAAAAGTGTGATTGTAGCAAAAACACAAACAAAAGGTAGAGGACGTTTTGATCGAGTTTGGGAAAGTGCGCAAGACTTAACGTTCTCCATTCTTTTTAAAACAGCAAAACCACATAGGATAATCGCCCCATTAGTAATTGTCAAAGCGTTAGAATCACTTGGTTATCAAGCGATGATAAAGTGGCCAAATGATGTTTTAATTGATGGAAAAAAAGTATGTGGTATTTTAATTGAACAGTGTTATTTAGGCAGTAATTGTCAAGCAATTATCGTAGGAATAGGAATTAATCTTAGTCCTAAACAAGAAAGGAAAGCATGCTTTGTTAACGAAAGGTTACAAGATGTGTTAGATGCAATCTTAAACGAATATGATACTATTATGCATTTAGATCAAATATCATTAGTACAGATGTATCGACAATATCAATATGTAGTAGGAAAAAAGTTACAATTAGATGATGGAATATGGGATGTAGTAGATATTAGTGAAGAAGGTTATTTACAAATAGAAACTCAAGGGAAAAAGAAAGTATTAACAAGTGAGGAAGTTACGCTTTCACAACTATATGAATAGGAGGTGATGTTATGATTGGTATTGGCTGTGATATTGTAGAGATTGATAGAATAAAAAAATTAATACAACATCAAGGATTTTTAAAAATATTAACAGAAAAGGAACAAGAATACTTTCATACATTATCTAAACAACGACAAATAGAATGGTTAGCAGGAAGATTTGCGGCAAAAGAAGCGATTTTTAAAGCAATTAGTAAACAATATCCACATATGATGATTTCTCAAATAGAAGTGCTATCAGATGATGGTGGAAGACCTTTTGTATGCTTTCCAAATTGTGAAGTACATGTATCTATTTCGCATGAAAAACAGTATGCGATTGCGTATGCAATGGCATTCAAAAAGGAGTGAATAGTATGTGGAGAATAAGAATGTTACATTTATTGTGGCTCATTCCAATTGCTTGGATAGATGCCCTACGTATACGCAAACAATCATTTCCATATAAATTTTATAAAATGCAGAAGTGGACACAATTATTTTTTAAATGTGTTCATATACAAACAGATGTACAGCTTGAACAAGAGCTTCCTAGTAATCACGCTGTATTATTTGTTTCTAACCACCAAAGTGCATTTGATATTCCTTTACTACTTGCGATATTGCCCAAACCATTCACGTTTGTATCAAAGAAAGAAAATGCAAGTATCCCTTTTGTGGCAAGCTGTTCCAAAACTTTAGAATTAATATTTTTTGATCGTAAAGACCAAAAAAGTGCAGTACAAATGTTAAGAGAAAGTGCAAGATGGTTAAAAGAAGATAAAAGCTTACTTATTTTTCCAGAAGGTACGCGTTCTAAACAAAAAACATTATTAGAAATGCATGCAGGCTCTATTCAGCCAGCGATGATGACAAAAACATTCATTGTGCCTGTAATTATGTACAATTCTTATAATTACAAGGAAATATTAAAAGGAAAAGAAGTAGCTAAAGTAAAAATATTAGCACCAATTTCATATGAAGAATATAAAAAAGATAAAGCCGAAGGCTTTATGAAAATACTACAAGAAAAGATGCAAGCAGAATTCATAAATGAATAAAAGGCATATATCCTGATTTAAGGTATATGCTTTTGTTTTATATATGAAATATTTATTTATCAAATAATTTGTGTTAAGATAGTAGTAAGAAGGAGGTAGAAATGTATGAAATTAAAAAGCATACGAAAAATAGCTATGGTGATGTGTATACTCTGTAGTATAAGTTCAGTGTATCATGCAATACCGATTACAAGGGGTGTAAAAGATACTGAAATTTAAAAGGGAAGGGGAATAGATATGGAAGATGATAGATTATTTGGCACATATGTGAGAATGCATAGAATTAGACAAAATATTAAACTAGAGGTAATGGCAGATCAACTAAAACTCAATAAAGGGAAGTTAAGTAAATTAGAGACAGGAAATATATCGTGGAGTGATAAAGATAAAAAGAATGTATTATCGTATTTGAAAGTCCAATTTCATGAGGGTTTTCATAGAAAAAGTTTACAAAATAAAGTATTAGAAATATATGAAATGTATGCGAAATTGGATAGAAAAAAATTAAAGCACAATATAAAAAATATAATAGATAATACACAGTTAAAAGATTCAAAATGCTTTGTGGATTATTGTTTAGTACAATACATGTGTCAACTTCTAGTTTGTAAAGACATATCTCATATTGCAAGTTTAAAGCATAAGATACAAAAGCTAGTACCTTATTTTTCTAAGATAGAGCG
>CAJFOG010000164.1 GCA_904395785.1 uncultured Eubacterium sp.
CCTTTTGAAGCATCTTTTTTACTTATCTTTTTCTTAAACATAATAACCCAAAGATGAAACAACTAATCAATACAATAGTTCCCCCTGGTCTTAAATCAAAATAATACGATACACATAAACCACTGATCATAAAGCATAAAGAATATAAGATAGAATGCATAAAAGCACTGCGATAACTTTTTCCTGTCATGACTCCACATGCACATGGTATAACTAACAAAGAAGAAACAATCAACGCCCCTACAATACGTGCTGAAATAGATATCGCAATACCTATCATAAATGTATAAATTACTTCTACATGTCGTATAGATATTCCATTTCTTAAGGCTTCTTTTTCATCATAAGCGTAAAACATAAATGCATAGTAATATTTACGATACAGTAGCATTAATACAATTCCTAACGCAATAATCAAATAAAACTCTTCTATAGAAATAGCGACAATACTACCAAATAAATAACTGTTAAAATTAACACCTGTCTTTACAAAATCAGCTAATACAGAACTTAAACCAATTCCCAAAGATAAAATAACCGCAATCGCTATTTCTTTATGATATGGAAACTTTTTTCCTATACCTGATACTGCAAAACAAGCTATAATACATGCGATAATAGATCCTACTGTAGGACTCCATCCAAACAATAATCCCATACAGACACCTGCTAACGCACTATGAGATAACGCATCTCCTAACATGGAATGCTTTCTTTGCATAAGTACAATCCCAATACAAGGTAAGATAATCCCTACTACAATAGATACTAAAAATGCTCTTTGCATAAATGCATATTGTAACATTACAACAACTCCTTTAGTTGATAATCCTTTACCTCAAATACACGATTACATAAACGTTTTAAAACTTGTAAATCATGTAAAATTAAAACTGTTGTGATTCCTTCATCTTTCAATTCTTGAATAAACGATAATACTTGTTTCTGCATATGTTCATCTAATGCAGTTAAAGGTTCATCTAATAATAGTATATCACATTTTAAAAGTACTGCCTTAATCAACATAACTCTTTGAAGTTGTCCACCTGATAAATGTTTTAATTGTCTTTTTTGAATATCAATGATTTGATATTTATTTAATAATGGTGCTAAATACTGTAATGCTTGTCTTCTATTTTTAGCTAATTTATGTGTAATTACATGCATACATAAAAACTCTTCGACTGTTAAAATAGAACCAGCTGCAGCTTCTCTATCATTTTGCGCTAGTTCCACTATCTTTACATCTTTCTGTTTTTCAACATTACCTGTATTTGGCATTAACTCTTCCATCATTATACGAAATAATGTCGTTTTTCCTTTCCCATTATCTCCACATATTCCAATAATTTCATCACGGTAAACTGATAATGAGATGTGTTCAAATATCGTTACATTAGGAAAGGAAAACGATACATTTGATAAAGACAATATTGTATTATTGTCTAAATGCGTCATATAATGCCTCCAAGTTTTGCTCCATAATAGATTGATAAGTAGCTCCTTTTTCCTTTTCTTCAGTGCTTAAGCTTTCTAAAGTAGATAAAGTCCCTGTATTAATATTTGTTTCTTCCGCAATCGTCTGCGCAACTTTAGGATTTGATACACCCTCATAAAAAATTACAGAAATATTTTCATTTTTAATTGTTTCAATCATTTCTTTCATCTTCGCAGGAGATGGTTCACTTTCAGACGATAACCCATCTACTGCTAATTGAGATAATCCATAATCTCTACATAAGTATCCAAATGAAGCATGTGCAACTGCAATTGTTTTACCTTTATAAGGTTCTAATAACTTCGTATATTTTTCATCTAGTGCTTTCATACTTTGAATAAATGCATCTGCGTTTTTACGGTATTCTTCTTTATGTTTTGGATCCGCTTTACTAAATGCATCCGCAACTGCTTCAGCTTGTATAACGACATTACGTAAACTTAACCAAGTATGAGGATCCGCTACATCTTTTCCTTCTAATTGAATAGTATCTACTTTTTCAGATGCATTTACTATCATTAAGTCTTTTGATTCAATCGCATCAGAAATATCTTCTACCCAATGCTCCATACCAGCTCCATTATATATGAATACATCTGCTTTTTCTAAACCTGCAATATCTTGTACAGAAGGTTCAAAATCATGTGCTTCTTCTCCTTCTGGCGTCATATTCACAACATTAACATAATCTTTTCCGATTTCCTCTGCTAAACTCTGCATAGGATAAAAACTAGTATATACTTGTAACTTATCATGTTCTTGATTTGTATTTCCATGACAACCTGTCATCATAAATAAACCAAGCATAAGTGCTAATATCTTTTTCATAATACCCTCCTTGACGCAAATGCGAATGATTTGCATTTGCTACTTAAGAATAATAGACAATATGAGCATTGTCAACTAAAATTTTTAAAACAATAAACAAAGTATTATACCTACACTGTTACATAAAAAGAAAACTCCTTTTACTATAAAAAACAAAAAGGAGTTTTCTAATTACTATTATAACTTACTATCTACTGTTTTTTTCATTCCTATAATGTGCTTTTCTACTTCACTTTTTCCTTTGTCCTTTAATAACTTTTCTGAGATAATAAATGACCCTCCTACCGCAAGTACCTGATCGTGTTGTAGATAATACTGATAATTTCCCTCATCTATTCCACCAGTAGGTACAAATGATATATCATAAAATGGACCACTAAGTGCTTGAATACCTTTTAATCCTCCGTATAAATCAGCAGGAAAATACTTAATCACTTGAATACCGTAATGAACAGCCATCTGAATTTCTGATGGTGTTGCTGCTCCTGGTAAAATAGGGACTTTATGTCTTATACAATATTCAATAATTTCTGGTATCACTGCTGGTGATACTATAAACTTTGCTCCATATTCTATCGCTTGTTTTGCTTGTTGTAAAGTACGTACAGTACCTGCCCCCACAAGTATTTTATTATTTTTAGATAACTTCTTTATCGCTTCCAATGCTAAATCACTTCTAAATGTAATTTCAATTATTGGGATATTACTATTTACTAAAATATCTTCTACATCATCTAAGTGTTTTAAATCATGAACTGTAAATAAAGGAAGAAATTGCATTTCACGCAGTTTCTTATAAAAATCTACCATATATTCCATAGTTTTCTACCTATTACCTTTCTTGTGATTTTACGATAGCTTCATGTAAACCTTTTAAATAGGTAAATCCTAAAGCCCGATCATATAATCCATACCCAGGCATTGCAACCTCATCCCAAATTGAACGTCCATGATCTGGACGGATAACTCCATCAAATCCAACATCGACTAACGCTTTCATTAGTGCATACATGTCAAATGATCCATCAATACTTAAATGTGCAGATTCTCTAAACCTACGTTCTCCTAAAAATTCAATATTTCTTAAATGTATAAAATGTATGCGATCTTTTAATTCATGAATTACTTCTACTAAATTTGTATCTGGATTTGCTCCTAGTGAACCTGTACATAACGTTACCCCATTACATGGTGAATTGACTGCTTCTATAATTCGTTTATAATCTGCTAAGTTTTTTGTTATTCTTGGCAAGTTGAAAATCTGCCAAGGTGGATCATCTGGATGAATTGCCATCTTTACATCCACTTCTTCACATACAGGAATTACCCTCTTTAAAAAATAAACTAAATTATCAAATAAATCATCTTCTGTAACATGTTCATACATTGCCATTAATTCATGAAATTTCTTTAATCGCTCCTCTTCCCAGCCAGGTAATTTAAAGCCATTCGTTTGACTATTTACTAATTGAAACATATCACTTGCCTTCATATGTTCCACTACTGCTTGATCAAAAACTAAAGAATAGCTACCGTCTGGATTTTCATAATGAAGATTAGTTTTTGCCCATCCAAAAATAGGCTTAAAGCTATAACAAACCAAATGTATATCACATGCTGCTAGATTACGTATCGTCTGAATATAGTTTTCAATATATGCATCTCTATCCTTACTACCTGCTTTAATCGCATCATGCACCGCAACACTTTCAATACCAAGTAATTGTAGTCCTTCTTTTTCAATAGACTCCTTAAACATCCTTATTTCATCTATTTCCCATACATCACCCGGTAATTTATTTAGTAACGTTCCTACTACACCATCTGTTCCTGGAACTTGTTTAAAATGTTTTAAAGGAATAGAGTCTTTTTCTCCATACCAGCGAAATCCCCATTTCATATGTTACCTCCTTTAAAATTCATCTTCATCGTCTTCCTTATCTACTATATCTTGTATATGCCATGTTTGAATACATGCTTTCCCTTGTTCTCTTACTGCATTTGCTACTTCTTCTATTGGTGTTTGTAGTATTTGATGATTTATTGTTTCCAATAACATCCCTAAATTTACGCCACCAACTACATAAACCTTTTCTTTTAAGTCAGGATTTAATTGTTGTATCGTTAAAACAGATTGATTATACGGACTAGCACTAACAATATCAACCAATACAATAATACCGTCGCCTTGATTTACCTCTAATATTGCATC
>CAJFOG010000165.1 GCA_904395785.1 uncultured Eubacterium sp.
CTCATTTCTTTTAATGTAATCGATATAACTGGATATTTATTTTGATGCTGCATTACTTCTTCATCTTTACTAATTTCTAATCCATCAAATAAATAAGCATTTTCTTTATGCTTCACATTATAAAAATAATTCAACATACTCATATTCAATGTTTTCCCAAATCTTCTTGGTCTTGTATATAAGACTACTTTTTCTTGTATCACATCTTTCATAAACATCGTCTTATCTACATAATAATAGTTACTATCTATCAATTCTTTAAAATCTTCTACTCCTACTGGTACTCTTTTCACTCCATTCCCTCCTTATCTTGCTTTATCCCTAGTATAGCACATACACATGTATTCATCCATAGACATATCCATATATTCTAATAATAAAAATGCTTATTGGTATGATATCCAATAAGCATTTTCATCTATTTTAAACGCTCTTGTTCCTCTTTTTGAAATTCTCGATATATTTTCATAAATGCTCGCTTTTCAATTCTTGATACATAAGAACGTGAAATATGCATTTGTCTAGCTATTTCTCTTTGAGTTAGTTCATCTTGTCCAAATAATCCAAAACGTTTGGTGATGATTTCTAATTCTCGATCATCTAGTACATGTAAGTATTTTTGTAGTTTTACTACATTTTCACTCATCATCATTTGATCAATAATACTTCTATCTTGAGGAGCTGGTATAGCATCAATCAATGATATTTCACTACCATCTTTATCAGTAGCAATTGCTTCATTTAACGATACATTTTGAAAATAATTTTTACTACTTCTTAAATACATTAAAATTTCATTTTCAATACAACGACTAGCATACGTGGTTAGTTTATGACCTTTATCTACATTAAAAGAATCAACAGCCTTAATTAATCCAATCGTCCCAATACTAATTAAATCTTCTGTTTGTTCCTTTTTAATATCGTACTTCTTTACAATATGTGCTACCAAACGAAGATTATGTTCAATAAGTTTATCTCTACAATAAGGGTCATTATTTTTTAATCCTTGTAGACACTTTTCTTCCTCTTCTTTTTTGAGTGGTTGTGCAAAAGAATTACTACGTATATATCCAACATAACATAACGCATTACTTAATATTTCAAATATGGATGCTAACATTTCTATCACCAATATCAATATATGAAATCAGTTGTCGTATTATGTCAAATCATCACTATTTCCAATGATAATGTATATGAATAAGATGTTATCCTAAAAGAAAAAGACGAACAACGTCGCCTTATGCTTGATCTTCTAAATATGATCGATAATATAACTTAAATGACATTTTTTCTTGTATTTTTTCTAATACAATGTCAAAACCATCTACATCAAATACTGCTACATCAATATAAGAATAGTGTACACCTACTGCTCCACCCATCGTTCTTGCGATAGACATATCATATAATAACTCATTCATTTGTTTTTCTAATTGCTGACGCAATAATGCTTCTTTTTCATCATCATATAACTTTTCAAAATAGATATAACCATATTCTCCACCTAACTCTTTAAAAAATTTACATGTTTCATATTCTTTATTCATTAATTCTTCTTGTAGTTGTGGATTTGTCGTTACAATTAACTTCATATCTTTTCTTAATGTCTCATTGACAGGCTTTTCATCTAATTTATAAGCCATATAAATAGATAATGGATCATGATATTCCATCCAATCTTGATCAATAATAATATCACAAATATCTTCATATAAATTTGGCAGTAAACAATAGTTTTCTTCTTCTAATGGTTCATCTACAATTTCTACACGTTCAATACGTGCTTCAAATTCTAATTCACCAATAAATAGCTCTAACATATAAGCTACTACTTGTTCACGATAACTTTCTTCTATACCACATAAAGCCTCACAATATACTCGTAAATCTAACATATGTGATGCTTCATTGATAGTATAATATACCATAATATCTGAACCTTTTATTTCTTTATCCCCTACTTTTAATACACTGTATAAAGCTTTCTCACTTAAAGGTTGTCGAAAGGCATTAATAATCCAATCCTCTTTTAGATGACCAGGTGCATCTTTTTTTAATAAGGCACAACATAGTTGCTTCGTTTTATCTCCACCACTTGTAAATGTTAACTCATAAAACCCAGTTTCACTTAATTCTACTTCCATTTTACATCCTGCAACACGCTTTAACTGTTCATTTAAATCTTCCATAATATGAGAAATTTCATGCGTGTCTTGTTGTTGAAGGTGCGATTCTAATTCTTTTCTAACTGTTTCAAAATATTTCCAAAAATTTTGTACTCTATGTTTTAAGTTCATATACTACTCCTTTTTCTACTATTGAATGTAGCGATTATACCATAACTAACCCTCTGTTTCAAATGCTTCTTAATATAACTGCAATTCGGACAAAACTATAAAAATATATTTAGTTATTCGAAATATTGGGTGTATAATTGTAGTAGATAAGGAGTGCTGTCTTA
>CAJFOG010000166.1 GCA_904395785.1 uncultured Eubacterium sp.
AAATGAAGGGTATGAACGACATATAGGATATGGAATTTCTTTTTATAAGAAACAGTGTTATGTAGTAGTTGAATAAGATCGTGTATACGGTCTTTTTTCATATAGTTCATATATGATTATGGGAATATCGTGGTATAGATATGGAATTATGTGAGAGTAGAAAAAAATTCTTTTTTTTTTATTATATTTGTTCTAAAATAATGGTAAGAGGTGAAGTGCTATGAAAAAAGTAATCTGTGTTGTTGAGGATGAAAAAGCAATCAATGACCTAGTGAATCAATATTTAAAAAAAGAAGGATATGAAGTAAGATCTTATTATACATATGAAGAAGCAAGTATCCATGTGCAAGACGATGATGTGCATTTATGGTTATTAGATATTATGCTAGATGATAAAAGTGGATTTGATTTACTTGAACAAATACGATTTAATAGAAAAGATATGCCAATTATTTTTATGTCAGCAAGAGATAAAGAGTTTGATCGTATTATAGGATTAGAAAAAGGTAGTGATGACTATATCACAAAACCATTCTCACCAAAAGAATTAGTATTAAGAGTAAATAATTTAATGAAAAGAACATACCGTAATGAAACTAGTAGAATTATGGTAGATGGCTATGAGTTAGATGAAGAACAACGTAAAGTATTTGATAATGGAAAAGAAATAGATTTAACAACAAAAGAGTTTGATTTATTAATGATGTTTATTAAAAATAAAGGAATGGCATTTAATAGAGATAAAATATTAACAAATGTTTGGGAAGAAAATTATTTCGGTAGTGATCGTGTTGTAGATGATACGTTACGTCGTTTACGTAAAAAATTGCCAAATTTAAATATCCATACGATTTATGGATATGGATATCGTTTAGGATAATGAGAAGGTTTAATGCATTTATTAAAGGGTTGTCGCTTACGCAACAACTCTTTATGTTAATATTTTTCTTTGTGAGCTTTTTTGCAGCTTTCTTTTTTGTATATATTAATAATTCTATTGAAGATGCAATAAAAGAACAAATTTTTGAATCATTAGATAATACACAACAAACATTACTAAGTGCTAGTACAAAAAATGATATACATACTAAAGCAGGAAATATCTCATCTTACACTATTTTAGCTTATTATGATACAAATAATGATTTACATTTAGTATTAACACAAGATTTAGAAAATGGTAATATTATTGACGATAGTTCACAAGAATGGAAGCAAATTTATTCCATCATACCAAAGATGATGAAAACAAATTCAACGATGCCGTATCATGGTATTGTGAATGTAGATAAACAACAATTAGATACATATTATAGTTTGTTAAAAATAAATGATAATCGATTTTTATTATCTATGACTTATAGTGATAATATGCATCGTTTGGAGTCTATGTTAGTTAATAGTGTTGTATATATTACAGTTATTGTAGTAGGTTTCTTTTTCGTTGTATTAATGTTATGGGTAATTACATTAATTCATCCATTAAATCAAATACGTAATTATATAGAACGTGTCAAATTAGGAAAAGATGCGACACTGCATGTCAATCGTAAAGATGAAATAGGTGAACTTGCGGATGCGTTAGTAAGTATGCGTGAAGAACTGTTAAGACAAGAAAAAACGAAAGAAGAAATGATTCATAATATATCACATGATTTAAAGACACCAATTGCGACAATTAAATCATATGGAGAAAGTATTAAAGATGGTATTTATCCATATGAAACATTGGAAAAAAGTGTAGATGTGATTATTGAAAATGCAGATCGTTTGGAACAAAAAGTTCATTCATTATTATTTATGAATCGAGTAGAGTATTTAATTTCCCAAGATAGTGAAGGAACGAAATCTAATATGAAAGAAATTGTGGAAACTGTTGTGCAAAATACAAAAGTAATCAAACCAGAAATAGTGATTCAAACAAATTTAGATGAAGTGTTATTTGATGGTCTAGAAGAACCATGGAGAGTAGTAGTGGAAAATATCATGGAAAATGCATTACGTTATGCGAAAACTACAATTGAAATTCAATTACATCCTAATACCGGACTATCGATAGAAAATGATGGACCTAGTTTAGATGAAAATCGCATCAAAACATTATTTAAACCATATGAGATGGGGCAAGGTGGAAGATTTGGACTGGGTTTAAGTATTGTATCAAAAGTAGTCAGTGCAAATGGTTATACAGTTATTGGTGAAAATACAGCAAAAGGTGTCATATTTAGAATAAATAAAAAGGAAGTTTAAGATAATAGTTCTATTAATTAGACTATATGAATATAATATAAAGAAATGATTTATTAAAATATAATGTGTTTAAGAAAACGGTTGTAATTATTACATTCCTATGTTATGATGTAAATATAATAGGATAGTAATTGTGAATAACAAGCTAAACCTACATAAAAGACATTGTTATTTTTATATTGCTCTGTCTTATTATGTGGGTTTTTTATTATAAAACGAGGAGGCTCTGTATGATTATTGATAAAGTTTTAAATAATAACGTTGTTGTGACAAAAGATGCAAGTGGTGCAGAAACAATCGTTATGGGAAGGGGAATTGCATTTAAGAAAAAAGTGGGTGATTTTATTGATAGTGAAATGATTGATAAAGAATTTCGTCTTACAACTAATGAAGCAAAATCTAAGTTTGAAGAACTAATTGTAGATATCCCATTAGAAATTATAGAGTTATCTGAAGAAATTGTTGCTTACGCGAAAACATATTTAGGAAAGCGATTAAATGAGATGTTATATATATCTTTAGTAGATCATATTCATACTTCTTTAATGCGATTTCTTGATGGTATTACTGTCAAAAATGCCTTGTTATGGGATATAAGACGTTTTTATCCAGATGAATATCATATTGGTTTAAAAGCACTAGATATGATAGAAGAATGCAAGAAATTAAGATTACCTGAAGATGAAGCAGGGTTTATCGCGTTGCATTTAGTAAATGCAGAGATGGATGAAGAAAGTATGCAAAATATGTATCATATTACAAAAGTTATGCAAGAAATCTCAAATATTGTAAAGTATGTATTTAATGTAGATTTCGATGAAGATAGTGTATATTATTATCGATTTATTACACATTTAAAGTTTTTTGCGCAACGTTTAATTAGTGGTAAAGTATATGACGATCCAGCAGATGATGAATTATATGATGTTGTGAAAATGAAATATAAAAATGCATATGAATGTGTTTGTAAAATTGCGGAGTTTATTCGAAAGAAATATGTTTATGAGTTGACAAAAGAAGAAAAGTTATATTTAACAATACACATAGAAAGAGTTATTTATAAAACGCAGAAATAGATGTCAAGTAATAGAAATTTTAAAAAGTGATTGTGAAATTATGCATCACTTTTTTTATTATTATGTAAACTAGTTATTATGTAAACTAGGGTCATTTATACTACTTAGTATATAGGCTATATAAAAGCCTTGTGGTATACTATTTATAATAAGAAATGGAAAGGAGAGAGTGTGGATGAAAAGAGTACCAGTAGGAGTAGAAGATTTTAAAGAATTG
>CAJFOG010000167.1 GCA_904395785.1 uncultured Eubacterium sp.
CACCTCTCCGGACGTAGATGAAATATATTGTTTATAATTTACTACTGATCCTACTTGATGAAAATCAATATAATCTTGTAAATCTTCTTCAAAATAAAACTCAACTGATCTTCTTACTATACCTTCATATGCTGGCAATTTATCAAGCGCATCATCTAGTGATTTTATCCATTTCTGTTCATCATTAGTTAATGCCATATCATTTCTCAACTTATCATTTAACTTATAAGCATCAGGTCCAACATACCTTATTAAAGCACCTTCTTCATCAATTTTTCTCATTTGTTGATACTCCCAATCCTCATATGAAATCTCACTTGATATCAATTCAGCTTTCCCTGAACTAACATCACGTGCTCTTCTTTTCATCCCTTCTAATACATTATCATCAAGATATGCAATAGTTGTTGACCTACACCACGGATGCATTGGAGGAAAATTCTTACCCTGTTGTCTATCTTTTACATCATAGATTTTATGATCTTGTTCACGGCATGTTTGTGATGTCCTTATGTCAAGTGTAGCAAAACATATATTTATCTATATCACATTCATCATAAGACATTACTTCCATTTCATTCGCAATATAATTGGATTCTGTTCGAATTAATCGTCTTGCTTCTAATGAGCTTGAATGAAATTTATTTTGAATAATTTTAGCCACTTCTCTATCTGTTCTACCTGTTAATAAGTTGATAAGTAATTCTTTCTTTAAGTTATCAGCAAGTTTTTTGGTATTATGCGTATGTTTCCCTTCTTTTATATCTCAATGAACACCATAAAATGCTAGTTCAATAATATCAGTTAATTCAACATTAATTTGGTTTTGGTATGTCATCGTGTATCACCACTTTTTCAGTCCCTTCCACTTGTTTATTATCTGTCTCCAACTTCTTTCTCTGTGCCTTTAGTAAATCAAGACGTACTTTTTGTTCTTCAGATACGTGTTCCCAATCAGTGTGCAGCATATTCTCATATTGTTTAATAAGACTTTCTAATGTCTTCATAGCTCTACTTTGTGCACTCATGAAGTTTGCATGCTTATCCCATGCATACTGGATGTCATATCCAATCGTCTCTCCTTCAAGAGATACTTCTTTTGTCATATCTTGTTGATCCTTAACATGCATTAATTTTTGAGCTCTTACGATTGCGCAAATTGTAATTGTATGTTATTCCATATGATATCAAGTTGACTCATGGTATCTATTTCTTGAATAATCTCTTTTGTTTCGTCAGGTAGCCACTTGCTGAAGAACCCATGTTTTTCTGCATTCTTGTTCCCTGGTGGTCCTGTTGCATTTTTATTATCCTCTTCCTATTACTTTAGTTGTTTTAGTCATACGTACACTGCCATCAAGATTATTTACGGTTCTTTCTTTTATTTCCATCAGCTTCATATGCATGGATTTTTGAGTTTGCATATTGTAATTTTCGCCTTTAGAACACAAGAAACCATTTTCTCTCATCCAAGCGAATAGTCGATTTTGTCCTATCTTGTATCCATTTTGACTAATCAACTTAGCTAACTGTCCTATTAATATAGAATCTTGACTTGCAGATACTGCATCAGCAAATAATGCTTTTGGTTTTATTTCACTATTTTCCACTTCTAACTGTTTACGCTTTTCTTGTTCTTCCTTTAATTCACTAACTTAATTAAGAAATCTGGATTAGTAAGTGCTTGTTCTAATGTTTGTTCCGTCATATACGCACCATGTTTTCTTATCGTCGGAAGAGTAGTACCAGTTACATATTCTGTAAACTTTTCTGCTTCTTCTTTACGACTTTGGAAAATAACTTTTTACAAATTACTTTCGTTGGTATAAATTAAACTTTGATTACCTCCTTTTGTAAGGATAGGAATACTATTCACACCCTCTTCGTTAAGTCTTGCCTTTACTTTGGATGGTTGTGTTAACTCTAAATTATCACATACATCTTCTAAACAGAACCAAACCTCGTTATTACTAATTTGTGTTCTTACTTCATTGTTATTAAAATTAAATACTTGTACTTGTTTCATTATTTACTTACCTCTTTCTTCATTTCAGCTTTTGCTGCCTTCATTCCTTGTGCATAATCAAACACAAATGCGTCATTTAACAAGTTAAAACCACTTTTATATAATCTCATACATTCATCTTATGACATATCATATCTAACATTTATATTCCCTTTAGTTCTTTCAAAGATACTTTCCATGTTTCTTTCCATTTTGTCAATCTCCCTAACCCCTAGATATAACTTCATCCAATTTGCTCATTGCATCCCTTTGTATAGTAAGTAATTTATATAAAGCTATATCTAACTTTTTCTCATTTATAACACTATTGCCTTCTGCTATTGCTTCATGAACAAACTCTAATAAACAAGTAACTTCCTCAAGTTGATATCCAATCTCTTCTAATTCCAGTTTATTTTGTTTTATTAATTTATCCTCCGTTTTATAAGTTGCATTATAGTGAACTCTAGTTTATAATGGTGTATAGATAAGGGAGTGCCAGTCCCTTATCTAATAAGAAGTTAATTACTTCTTATTAGGCTTAAAAACTTTGTCAAATTAATGCCGTGACTCGGTTTTAAGCCTTTTTTATTACACCATTCGATGTATGCTTTAAATAACGCCATCGTTTATTTAGTTTACATTGTCAATCACAAAAATAAATTATATAGTTTTTTTTGAAATTTTTTAATTTTTATGTACATCTAATAATTTAGAGGTGATAAAATGAAGTACAACAAAGTTGAAGCACTATTGAAATTAAAAGATATGAACATTTCAGATTTTGCTAGACATCTAAACGTATCTCGTCAACAAATATCTAATAAGAAGAAAAACGATACTTTCCGTGCTGATGAATTAATTCAACTAGCAGAACTTACAAACACCAACTTATCTTTTACGGATAAAGAAACAGGAAAAATTATTATGTCGTTTGATATTAACGATGTTCAAAAAGGCACTTAATTATTTAGGTGTCTTTTTTACCACTCCTTTTTTAAAACAATCTTTCTTGCTGGTATACTTTTGACACTTCTATATCCTACATTGCTCTTTTTATGATTTTTAATGCTTGTTTTAACTCTAGTGTTGAATCATGCTGCATCCTAGTTTTATTCCATATAATCCATGAAATATCATATCTATAAATTCCTGTTAATGGATAATCAGGAGGTGATAGATAATTCCTATTACATTTTGTAAGCCTAATATCAGCAGAATATTTTCCTATAGAAACCACCTTTTCTGCTTTATCACAATCAAAGATAATACCTTCTCTTTCTAAAAGCTTCATAAGTGGTTTTAAATCATCTGAATGTGTTTCCATAATCACTAAATTAGCAATGACATATTCACATCAGTAAGCATTTCTTTTTTTGCATTACGATAAAAATCTTTTAGTTCTAAATGACTATTATACATTTTCACCCATTTTTTTATAGGGCTAGATAATGAAATGTGATATTTTATTGCCAAATCATCATATGATCCTCCACC
>CAJFOG010000168.1 GCA_904395785.1 uncultured Eubacterium sp.
CAAACCATGTTTGTAAATCTTTCGCATCTTTATTAATGTAGCGCATGTGTTCTTTTTTTCCATCCATATTAGAAAACTTGCGAACAGCTAAAGCCGCTACATTTGTATTTTTTTCAATCCCAATCCATCCATACTCTGGATATAATTGAGCCATTTTTGTCCAATAATCACCTTTACCAGTACCAATCTCTACATGTAATTCATCACATGCTAGTAAAGATTTCCATTTTCCTTTATA
The DNA here is from genome assembly GCA_904395785.1 of uncultured Eubacterium sp. Taxonomy (GTDB): domain Bacteria; phylum Bacillota_I; class Bacilli_A; order Erysipelotrichales; family Erysipelotrichaceae; genus Amedibacterium. Next base: position 239 of record CAJFOG010000168.1, read on the forward strand.
TGTTGTAGGATCTTCCACAACAACACTTTGCTCTTTTAAAAAATCTTCTGCCCAAGGCAATTTTCGCATTCTCATTGTATAAAACTCCTATTTTGCTAAACGCTCGATTGCAGCACAATAAATTGCACCAGACAACATTAAATCATCCACTTTGATTGCTTCATCTTTTTGGTGACATCCACCAATACCTGGTTCTTCTTTACGGTTTGGAAACTCAGGTCCAAACGCAACAAAGTTTGGGAATTTTTTCGCATACGTTCCTCCTCCAATTGTAATATTAGGAGTAAACGTGTCATTTGTATACGCTTGATATACTTGTGATAATGTTTGAACTAATGTTGAATTAGGATCAACAAATAAAGGTTTCGTATCTGATGTTACGTTAAGTTGTAATGGATAATCACAAGCAGTGAATGCATGCTTCATACTTTCTACAACTTCATTAGATGTTACATCATTTGGATAACGAATATCAATCGTAATGTCTACGTGTCCATCTTTTATTTGAATAATACCTGTATTCATTGTAAGAAATCCCATATAAGCACCATTTTTCTCAATACCTAATGGTTTTCCTTGCCAATCATATAATAATGCATATGTTTGTTTTGCAAAAGCATCCCCATACGTATTACCTACAAAATTCAATAAATGAAGTGCTGCATTATTTCCATAATACGGCATTGCCGCATGTGCTGCAGTTCCTTCTATCATTAATTCCACACCTTCTTCACATTCACAAACACTTCCACGTAATTGATTTGTTTGTAAATAAAAATCAAATAATGATTGATATGCAGGCTGAAACTCCTTAACAATTAAAGATGCCTTCCCAATCACAACATTTGGTCTACTACCTGCATGCATACTCTGAATAACTGTATTACATGTTCCTTGTAGATTTATATGCAGGCAACCTTTTTCTCCATAGATTACAGGAAACTCTGCATCTGGTGTAAATCCCATAGATGGTACTTCATGACCTTGTTTGACATAGTAATCCATACACTCCATACCTGTTTCTTCATCACAACCATAAATTAACATGATTTTTTTATTTATTGGAATATTTAGGTCTTTGATCATCTTTAATGCATAAAATGCAGCCATACCAGGTCCTTTATCATCTAATACACCACGAGCAAAAATATATCCATTTTCTACAGTCGCATCAAATGGATCTTTTGTCCAACCTTCACCTACAGGTACAACATCTAAATGTGCTAATACTCCAATACTTTCTTTATGATTACCATAGCTTATCACACCAGCATAACCATCAATATCTACTACATCAAAACCTTCTTTTCTACCAAGTTCTAACATATAGTCCAATGCTTGACGGCAACCTTTTCCAAAAGGGGCATTTTCACAAGCTGTTGCATCATCCCTAACTGAGGGAATCGCCAACAAACCTTTTAAATCTTTCATAAAATCTTCTTCATAACGTTTAAACTCTTTTAACCAGTCCATGCTATTCACCTCGTAATATTATTGTAACACAAAGCACAATAAATTTCTTATATTTTTTTCATAAATTTTCATAGAAAGAAGGAAAGGACAGATCCTTCCATAGTTTCTGTCCTTTTATTCAGCAGTTTTCTCTTCTTTTATTTCGTTTTGTTTTTCTTCTGATGCTTTCTCTTCTTCTTTTTTAGGTTTAGGAAGTAATGCTTTCGCACTAACGTTCACACGTCCTCGATCATCAATTTCCGTAACCTTAACTTTTACTACATCTCCAACTTTTAATGCATCTTCTACTTTCTCAACACGATCATGTGAAATTTTTGAAACATGTAGTAAACCATCAGTTCCAGGGAATAAGTTTACAAAAGCACCGAATTTTTCAATACGAATAACTGTCGCATCATATACATCACCAACATTTGCTACACGAACAATATCTTTGATCATAGATGCTGCTTTATCAATTGAAGCACGATCCATATGATAAATTACAACATGTCCATCATCCTCAATATCAATTTTCACATCATTACTTGCTTCAATGATTTTGTTGATCATTTTTCCATTTGGACCAATCACTTCACGAATTTTTTCTGGGTCTATGTAGAACTGTTCAATTTTAGGTGCATATGTACCAACATCTTCTCTAGGTTTTTCAATTGCTACCAACATATTCTCAAGAATTTGTTTTCTAGCTTCTCTTGCCTGTTCTAAAGCTTCTGTAAAGATTTCTTGTGTGATACCTTTTACCTTAATATCCATTTGTAATGCAGTAATACCATCTTTTGTACCCGCAACTTTAAAGTCCATATCACCAAAATGATCTTCCATACCTTGAATATCTGTTAAAACTGTATATTGGCTAGTTTCTTCATTCATAATTAATCCCATCGCAATACCTGCTACAGGAGCTTTAATTGGAACACCTGCTGCCATTAATGACATTGTACCAGCACAAATAGAAGCCTGTGAACTAGAACCATTCGATTCTAAAACTTCTGCTACTGTACGAATTGTATATGGGAACTCTTCTAAACTAGGTAATACTTGCGCCAATGCACGCTCACCTAATGCACCATGCCCAATTTCACGACGACCAGGACTTCCCATACGACCAGTTTCTCCTACGGAATATGGAGGGAAATTATAATGATGCATAAAACGTTTTGTATCTACTTCTGTTAAATCATCAATAATCTGATTATCATTCATCGGGCCTAAAGTCGTAACACTTAGTACTTGTGTTTCCCCACGTGTAAACATTGCTGAACCATGTACACGAGGTAATAAATCTACTTGTGAGTCTAATGGACGAAGCTCATCAATTTTACGACCATCTGGACGAATCTTATCTTCAATAATTAAACGACGTACTTCATCAGCTTCAATACTATGACATATTTCTTTTACTTGTTTTAATGCCATATTTTTTGTTGCTTCACTTTCATACTCTTTTTGTTCAAAGTGTGCAACAGCTGCTTCTGTTAACTCATCAATTTTTCCATAACGCTCTAATTTCTTTTCAATGGAAACAGCCGCACGAATTTGTGCTTCAAATAATTCACGAACTTCTGCATCAATTGCTTCATCAATGGTATATAACTGTACTTCCATTTTTTCTTTTCCTACAGCTGCCGCAATTTCTTCTTGGAATGCAACCAATTGCTTAATATGTTCATGACCAAATAAGATAGCACCAAGCATTGCTTCTTCACTAACTTCTTTTGCCCCTGCTTCTACCATGTTAACTGCATATTTTGTCCCTGCAACCGTTAAATGAATATCACTTTCTTCTAATTGTTCAGGCGTTGGGTTAATCACATATTCACCATTGATACGACCAACAATCACTCCTGCAATTGGACCATTAAATGGAATATCAGAAACACATAATGCTAAAGAAGCCCCAAACATAGCAGTCATTTCTGCACTACTTTCTTGATCAACAGATAATACTGTATTCACAACTTGTACTTCATTTCTAAATCCTTCCGCAAATAATGGACGAATTGGACGATCGATCATACGAGCAGTCAAAGTCGCATGTTCACTTGGTCTACCTTCTCTACGTAAAAAACCTCCAGGGATTTTTCCTACTGAATACAATTTTTCTTCAAAAGACACAGTTAAAGGAAAGAAATCAATTCCTTCTTTTGCTTGTTTACTAGCCGTAGCCGTTGATAAAACAACTGTATCATTATATCTAACTAATACTGATCCACCAGCTTGTTTCGCAACTTCACCAGTTTCTACTGTAAGCATACGCCCACAATAATCTAAACGAAATATTTGTTTCGCCACGTTTCTCACCTCGAATTTTCTTATTCTGCCTTATCATAGCATATTTTATACTTATAGAAAAGAAAAAAAGCTCATTTTCATAAGCTTTTTTCACAACTATTTACGTAGACCTAAACGAGTGATTAGTTCTTTGTAACGGTTTAAATCTTTGCTTTTTAAGTAGTTTAAAAGATTTCTACGACGTCCAACCATTTTCATTAAACCTCTTTGAGAATGGTAGTCGTGTTTGTGCTCTTTAAAGTGCTCAGTTAATTGGTTAATTCTTGCTGTTAAAACTGCAATTTGCACTTCTGGAGAACCAGTGTCACCTTCAAATCTAGCGTATTCTTTCATAATCGCTTGTTTTTCTTTTTTTAATAACATGTTATTTCCTCCTAATTGTCTATCTCTTCATACTGAGTAAACCGCTGAGGAAAGCGAGTAAACCAAGTATAAAGTCATATATAGTGTAACATACCATCTATCCAAAATACAATATAAAAGATAGATTTTCATTAATTTATTAATGTCATACAGTAATTAGATTACATATTAACCAAATTTCTTCATAATATATATCAAAAATAATAAACAGTATGCATTTAACACGAAACATATAACTCCAAAATATTTCTCAATTAGCTCAAAATAATATATCATTCCCCCTGCACTTGATAAAAATATAACATTAATTAATAATATAGCTAGCGATGCAATGATTAAATTACGATTCTTCATATTATCCATCTCCCTTTATTTACATACATTATAATAATATCAATTTTTTTCTAAATAATTTATATAATCATCATTTTCTATACCAATTAAGTTATAAACCTTTTTTATTTTTTCATCACTCTTTTTTAGATTTTACAAAATATACAATTGAAAACAGTAAAAAAAACAGAAC
>CAJFOG010000169.1 GCA_904395785.1 uncultured Eubacterium sp.
CATTTATATGAATAGGTGTACTTTTAGATAATCCAATTTCTTTAGAGATATTTGTTTCTCTTAGTCCATTTCCTAATCCTATGATTTCATAAACATTTTTATCTTTATGATAAGTAAAGTAAGCTAAATAAGTTTTTCCTTCTTCTATTTGAATATCATCATCTAATAATACATGATAGTATGTATCATCATTTTTCATGTTCCCACGTAACTGTTCTCTTTTTTCAACAGCTTCCTCTTCATCATATTTTTCAAATTCTTTAGCAGAGATATATCCACCAGGTTTGACATATTGAAGCTCCTTTTTATCTGCTAAGTTTCCTTTTATAGTAGATTGGACAATCAGTTTACCATATGTAGATGGAACAAATTCAAAGAAATCCATATCACATGAATCTAAACTAATAATCGTAACTAACGCAATATCACTTGCGTAATCATACATTACTTTAGGTGTGTATTCTATAGTTGTCGCAATCATTTCAGATGAAATACTATTTTGTTTCATCTTATCAGTAACATAGGAGGATGTTTCAATCGCTGTATCAATCGTTTTATTAGTACTGCATCCCATAAATAATAAAGAACAACATAACATTAAAACATACTTTTTCATAATTTCATCTCCTTTTTTTCATGTCATTAATATAATAAATTAATAGTGTCATTATCAACTTTTTGAACTTTACTTACAAGTACGGTGTTATAGTAAGGATACATAATACTGTACTTACTACTTGAATGAGCTAATCCAAAAGCATGTCCAAGTTCATGAATCATGATACTTGTTCTATAAGAACTTAGAAAATGATTTTTATTAATAGTTACCTCAGTGTAGAAATAGTTTTTTGTTGGACCAGTTCCACGTTTAGATACTAAATTGCCATTAGAGAATCCCAAAAACTAATATAAGCAGCCGTTGTAGATGATAAAGTTGAATCTTGGCTAGAAGCTTTACCATAAATATCTATATGAGTAGCGTAGTTACTATTTACTTCATTCATATAAATTGGGTTATCCCATCCAGTATAGACCCACGAATTTGAAGCAGAGCGGATATTGGAAGCATAAGAAGATGCTGAGCTACTAATCCAAAAGCAAACATTTCCCACACCCCTTGAGAATTTTGCATTATTTGTCCATGTTGGAGTAGCTGCATAAAGTTTGTTATTAAAAAATAAAAAAGAAGATAATACAGAAAAAACCAATAAAAATCGCACTATTTTTTTCATTTTAATCAATCCTCCCTTTCTCTTTATTGGTAATTACACTTTAACAGAAAGCGTTTACAACATCAATATCTTTGGTTAGATTATTTGACATATATTTAGTTCGATATTCTTACATTATTTCTGTTAAGTGCTTTGGGACTTCACCTTACTTAAGGGGAGTTATCATAGAGTGTCCGAGTTTGTAGTGTTTCGTGATATTTATATGGTAGATACTTCCAAAAAAGAAATCTTGCTATGTAAGAAAAATAATTGCATAATTATGAGGTGTCTTATATAATAATATGAGATAGTAAAAAGATTGGTGAGGAATGTGATAATATGTTAACGAATAAAAAAATATATTTATTATTTTTTTGTGTACTCATACTTTTTGTAAGTGTCTTAACAACATTACAACAACAATATGTACAAGCAGAAGAAACGACAACATTAACGGAACAAACAAACAGCCCTATTTCGTATGCAGACCAAACAGGGTTATTTTTATCTATGGATGAAGAAGGAAATATTCAGTATGTAGAACCTGAGATTCCTGAGCAAACTGTGGATACAGTTTTACCAGAAGAAAAAGATTCTTCTACTACATTTGATGTGAAAGTAGAAAATGAAGATGGAGAAGTTGAAGAAATAGATAAACTTTCTTCTATGGAAGATGCCCAAATGTTGGTAGATATGATGCAGATGAGCAGTAAATTAAGAGCTATCTCATCTGAAGAAGAATCTACAGATGCAACACAACAAGATATATCCATATATACAGATGATCGATTACGTTCTACAACTGCACCTTCTGTAGTAGTATTCTCATATTATAAAAACACGACTAGTTACTATGAAGATGGTACTGGAATTGCAGGATATACACATGCAGCTTATGCAGCAGATGGAGCATATTTAGGAACATCAGGATCTAAAGTAAAATTTGTTTTAGCAGGTGTAACAGGATGGGTAGATGCAGGAAATGTAGATATTGTTCCTTATAATGATAGTTTGAATTTAAGTCATTATAAAGTAACAAATGGAAAACTGTACCACTATATAAGTACAAATGTATATGGTTCTGGACCTAGTTCTGCTCAATATATGGGAAAAGCACCTTCCTATTTAAAAGAAAATACAAAATATTTTAGTTATGATGGTCATTATTTTTATACATCGTATGCTTCTATGATCAATGATTATAAAACAAAGTCTGTAGGAAATTCAGTAAATCCAAATTCAGTTTTCTATAATTATTACCAATATTTGTCACAACGTAGTCAAACATCATTTACAGCTGATGAGATTAATACACGTATTGAAACAGCATTAAAAAACTATAATAATGGAAGTGTTTCTAAATTAAAAAATCAAGGAAGTAATATGATTGCGGCTGAAAAATATGGAGTCAATGCAAGTTTAGTATTAGGTCTTGCGGCGAATGAAAGTGCTTGGGGAATGAGTTCTATTGCGCAAAAGAAAAATAACTTGTTTGGATTAAATGCGGTAGATACAAGTCCAGGAACATCGGCAGATACTTTCGCATCACCTGAAGTTTGTATAAATGATTTTGCGAAAAACTGGGTTTCATTAGGTTATGCAAATCCAGAAGATTGGCGCTACTATGGATCACATTATGGTGATAAACAAAGTGGGATGAATGTGAAGTATGCTTCTGATCCATATTGGGGAGAAAAAGCTGCTGCGCAATCTTACTATTTAGAGGATCAAACAGGTAAAGCTGATTCTAAAAAATATACAATCGCAGTAAGCAATGATACATATACAATGGTGTATAAAGAAGCAGATACATCTTCAAAGCTTTTATATACGACTTCTGATGGAAGTAATCGAACTATTTATGATTTCCCAGTAATTGTATTAGATACGATTACAAATGCAGAAGGAACTTGGTATAAAGTGAAAAGTGATGCAATTTTAAAATCAGATCGTACAGGAATTAATAGAGATAATACTGGTTTATATGATCATACGAATAATTATGTATATATTAAATCAAGTAGTAAGTTCCCAATTATATTTAAAGCATCAAATA
>CAJFOG010000170.1 GCA_904395785.1 uncultured Eubacterium sp.
GGGTATTTAAGAGAAGATAGTAAAAAAGCACTTCAACAAATTCAAGATAAACAGTACAAAGAAACTTTTATAGAAGAAGGATATGAAGGATTTATTGGATTTGGAATTGCCTTTTGTAAGAAGCAATGCTATGTGAGAATGGTAAAGTAATTCGTATTTGAAATAGATATATCATAAAAAAACAGGATGCTATCATCCTATTTTTTGTATAAAATCGCTAATTTTTGATATTCTTTTGCATTATGTTGAATCATCTGTATTTGTTGTGATGTAATTTGTTTGATGATTTTCCCTGGACAACCAACCACAATACTGCCCTCTGGTATGACACATCCCTCAGGAATCAGAGCGTTTGCACCTATGATACTATGTTTGCCAATGATTGCTCCATTTAGTATAGTAGCTCCCATTCCAATTAGAACTTCATCTTCTATTGTTGCACCATGAATAATTGCACGATGTCCGATAGTAACATTTTCTCCAATTGTTAAGCGATAATTTGGATCGGTATGTAGTGTGACATGATCTTGAATATTCGAGCCTTTTCCTATGATAATTTGGTCTTGATCTGCGCGAATGACAGCTTGAAACCATACACTAGCCTGTTCTGCTATTTTTACATTGCCAACAATTGTAGCATTTTCGGCAATAAAACATGTGTTATGAATTTGTGGGTGATAAGTTAAAAATGATTGTATCATATACATCATCCTTTCTGTCTTCTATTAGTATTATACATATTATTTTTTTGATATGCAAAGAAAAAGAATTGTTTCAATGTTTTTCGTGTATGTTGTGTAATTTGTGTTATAATAGGTTTGTTAAGAGGTGAGACTTTATGCGTTTTATGGTGAATGAGATTGTGGAAGGTGTTGTGACAGGAATTCAGCCATATGGTGCTTTTGTTTGTTTAGACAGTAAGCATAATGGTTTGATTCATATATCTGAAATCAGTGAACGCTTTGTTCGTGATGTGCATACTTATGTAAGAGTAGGACAACGTGTTCGTGTGAAAATTTTGGATATTGATGATGACGGTATTCATTTTAAACTTTCATTAAAAGCTGTAGAAGCAAAAAAGGCTCGCATGATGCGTAATAGTAAATTGACGCAAGAATTACCTGTAATGCATAAAGGATTTTCTTCTCTTGCGGATAGGTTAGATGCGTGGATTGAAGAAGCGCTTGTATAAGAAAAAGGAGATTTGTACGATGACTATGATGAAATTAGATACAAAGCATGCTTTTTTGAAAGAAGATATTGCTAGTTATCAAGAAAAAGTAAATGTATTACATGAGCAATTAATGAATAAAACTGGAAAAGGTAATGATTTTGTTGGTTGGGTAGAATGGCCAAATGCTTACGATAAAGAAGAATTTGCACGTATGAAAGAAGTTGCAGCTTCTATGCGTGAAAAATGTGATGTATTTGTTGTATGTGGTATTGGTGGTTCTTATTTAGGTGCAAGAGCTGCAGTTGAAATGGTAAATGGGTTATACAGCAAAGATAAAGTAGAAATGGTATTTTTAGGTAATACATTCTCTTCTACTTATATTAAACAAGTATTAGATTACATTGCGGATAAAGAAGTATGTGTGAATGTAATTTCTAAATCAGGAACAACTACTGAAACTGCATTAGCATTCCGTTTATTAAAACAATTTATGGAAGAAAAATACGGAAAAGAAGAAGCACGTAACCGTATTGTTGCGACAACTGATAAAGAAAAAGGAACTTTAAAAACAATCGCGGATAAAGAAGGGTATGAAACATTTGTAATTCCTAATGATATTGGTGGACGTTTCTCTGTTATTACTCCTGTTGGTTTATTCCCAATTGCTGTTGCAGGTATTGATATTGATGCGTTAATGTCAGGTGTTAAAAAAGCATATGATGATTTAAGTAGTCCTGATTTATCAAAAAATGACGCTTATGCATATGCTGTTTGTCGTCGTATTTTAGAAAACCAAGGAAAAAATGTAGAGATGCTTGTAACATATGAAATGCAGATGACTATGGTTGCGGAATGGTGGAAACAGTTATTAGGAGAAAGTGAAGGGAAAGAAGAAAAAGGGAATCTACCTACAAGTGCAAACTTCTCAACTGATTTACACTCTTTAGGTCAATTTGTACAAGAAGGTAAAAAAGTACTATACGAAACATTATTATTAATTAATAAACCAGCATTAGATATGACATTCCCACATGATGAAGAAAATTTAGATGGAATGAATTATTTATCTGGTAAATCTTTAGACTGGGTAAATAAAATGGCTTGTCAAGGTACATTAGAAGCACATGAAGAAACAGGTGGTGTTCCTAACTTAATCTTAACATTAGAAGATATGAGTGCTGAAAGCTTTGGATATATGTGCTACTTCTTCTTTAGAGCATGTGCAATGACTTGTTACTTATTAGATATCAACCCATTTAACCAACCAGGTGTTGAAGTTTATAAGAAAAATATGTTCCGTTTATTAGGAAAATAAAAAAAAATAAAATTAAGAAGGTGCTGAAAATCAGTATCTTCTTTTTTATCAAAGAGCAAAATTTATTTTATAAATGAAAAGAAATGATAAACATGAAGTTTTATGATTTTTATACAAAAAAGATAAATGGACAAAATGTGGAAATGGCACAATATAAAGGTAAAGTAGTATTAATAGTAAATACAGCTAGTAAATGTGCTTTAACACCACAATTTAAAGAATTAGAAGAATTATATAAGACTTATCAATCTAAAGGGTTGGAGATTTTAGGATTTCCTTGTAATCAATTTGCGAATCAAGATGCGGGAAGTAATCAAGAAATTCAAGAATTTTGTCAGTTAAATTATGAAGTAACTTTTACTATGTTTGAGAAAATTGATGTAAATGGAGCTCATGAATATCCACTATATCAATTTTAAAGAAAGAAAAGAAAGGTATGTTTTGATCAAATATTAAATGGAATTTTACAAACTTTTTAATTGATCAAGAAGGTTATGTAATCAAATGTCATGCACCAACAGTAAAACCATCAAAGATTGAAGAAGATATCAAGCGATTACTGAAATAAGAAAAATGATACAATTTAGATATAGGGATGTGTATTTGGCATATCCTTTTTTATTTATAATTATTATCAATCAAATGTTACTTTTTCTATTTGCATGTTACTGTCTAAAAGATGTATACTATAATGGTGGTTTTTATTATACCTTTGTAAGATAGAAAGGTTGAAGTAATATGGAATTAGCAGTTATAGGTACAAATTTTGAGCATACAAAAATTGCAGTACGTGATCAAGTATCTTTTTCTGATACAAAGAAAATGCAGATGTATGCACTTATGGATACAATAGGAATTAAATGGTGTGTGATTGTATCTACATGCAATCGTAGTGAAATTTATTTTTTGTATGAGAAAGAGCATGATATTGATAGGATGAAAGAATTGTATGCGAATTTTTTTCATATTGCGATGAATGAGTTACAGTTTATTTGTCTGAAAGAAAAAGATGCATTACAGTATATGTTTGCTGTTTGTGCTGGTTTAAAATCATTAGTCATTGGGGAAGATCAAATATTAGGACAAGTTGTTGATAGTGTACGTTTTGCGCAAGAACAAGGGAAGATGAATAAATTGCTTCATAAAATGTTTCGTGAAGCAATACGTTGTGCAAAACAGGTGAAACGTGAAATTAAGATGAGTGAAATTCCGCTATCTACTGCATATATTGGGATTCAACAGTTACGTAAATATTGTGGAATTCATCAAAAACGTGTCATGGTTATTGGAGCAGGTAAAATGGCAAAACTTGCGATACGATATGTGATAGAAGATAATCCTATATGTGTATATAATGTGAATCGATCACTTGAACGTATGGAAGAAATAAAGAATGAATTTCCTAATGTTATTTCAATACCATTAGAAAAGCGTTATGAAATATTAAGGCAATGTGATATTGTGATTTGTGCAACCTCATGTCCACATTATATGTTGAAGCAGGATAGTATGCCATTTTTACAACATGAATTAGTATGTTTAGATTTAGCTGTACCTAGAGATATTGATCCTATATTAGCAAAACAAGAATATATTACAATTTTTGATACAGATTCTTTACAAGCTATTGCATCTCATAATTATGTACAGCGCCAGGCATTGGTGAAAAAAGCTTATACATTAATTCAGCATTATGTGAAAGAATATGATCTATGGAGAAGTTCTATCGGTGTTGATGAAACAATCGCCTCTTTACATAAGCGTTGCGATGAAATTGTACAATCTACATTTGATGTGTTAGAGCGTAAATTAGATTTAACAGAAAGAGAAAAATATATTTTACACAAAACATTACATACATCTATGTTTCGTTTAATGAAAGAGCCATTTAAAACGTTGAAACATTTAGACGAAAAACAACAGGAAGAGTATAAACAAATGCTGATGCATTTATTTCAGATGGAGGAAAGCAAATGAAGTATCGTATAGGAACACGTGGTTCAAAATTAGCATTAACACAAACAATTTGGGTGAAAGAAAAATTAGAAAAAGCATATCCAATGGATACTTTTGAAATTGTGATTATTCAAACTACAGGAGATCGCATCCAACATATTGCGTTAGATAAAATACAAGATAAGGGATTATTTGTGAAAGAAATTGAACAACAAATCTTAGATGGTACGATTGATTTTGCGGTGCATAGTATGAAAGACATGCCTTCTGTTTTACCAGAAGGATTATGTTTTGCGGATGCTTGGGAAGGAGAAGACGCAAGAGATGCGCTAATTCTTCATCATAGTGAAAAATGGGAAGATATAAAAGAGAGTGCTTGTATTGCGACAGGAAGTAAACGTCGTATATTGCAGTTGAAAAAGCTAAATAAGACATTACAATGTTGTGGAATACGTGGGAACATAGATACTAGAATACGTAAGATGCAAGAACAAGACTTAGATGGTTTAGTATTAGCAGCTGCTGGATTGCATCGTTTAGAATTATCATCATTGATTGCACATTATTTTTCTTATGAAGAAATGGTACCTGCAACTGCACAAGGTTTATTAGCAATCGAATGTCGTAAGGATAATATAGAACTTCTACAAAAGTTAAATGCGTTAAGTAGTCCACGTGCGATGATACGTATGGAAATGGAGCGTGATTTCCAAAAAGCAATGGAAGGAAGCTGTCATGTACCAATTGGTGCCCATTGTGAAATCCAAGGGGAAGAAATTATTTTCCATTGTGTATATGGTCCAGAAGATGCACAAGATGTACATCAACTACATATAAAAGGAACAATAAATTCACGTTATCAAGTACTACAAGAAGCTATTTTAAAAATGAAATCTTATTGGAATCAATTAGGTAAAGTATATCTTGTAGGTGGAGGTCCTGGGAGTGTAGATTTATTAACGTTAAAAGGAAAACGCTTATTACAGGAAGCTGATTGTATTATTTATGATCGATTACTTGAAGATGAAATGTTGACATTTGCAAAATCTAATTGTGAGCTTATTTATGTAGGAAAGCAAGCATCAAATCATACAATGTCACAAGAAGATATTTGTCGTTTGTTAGTAGAAAAAGCAATGCAGTATCAACGTGTTGTTAGGTTAAAAGGGGGAGATGTCTATGTGTTTGGACGTGGTGGAGAAGAAGGTTTGTATTTGAAAGAACATGGTATTTCCTTTGAGGTAGTTCCAGGCGTAACATCGGCGATTGCTGGGTTAGCTTATGCAGGAATACCAATTACTCATAGAGGTATTGCGCGAGGATTTCATGTAGTAACTGGACAAGATAAAGATGGTTCTTTATCGCATGTTGATTTTACAACCCTAGCATCGTCAAAAGATACTTGTGTATTTTTAATGGGACTTAGTAAATTAGAGATGATTGTGAATAGGTTACTACAAGCAAATAAAGATAAACACACACCTATTGCGATTATTTCTCATGCAACATGGAATACGCAACAAACAATATATGGAACACTTGAAACAATATTACAACAAGCAACACAACAACCATTACCATCACCTGCGATTATTGTGGTAGGAGAAGTTGTAGCTTTACATAGTGCATTATCTTTTGTAGAAGAAAAACCTTTATCTGGATGTAAGGTATTACTAGCACGACCAAGTACAAAAGGACAGATAGTTCAGTCTTTAAAAGATGAAGGGGCAATGGTTAAGGAAGTATGTACAGGACATATTCAATATCATTCTCATCGTTTACATCATATTGATTTTACACAATATACTCATTTAATATGTACAAGTAAACATGGTGCGCATGCATTATTTCAAGCATTAAAAGAAACAAATCAGGATATTCGTAGTTTACATACCTTAAAAATATATTGTGTAGGAAGTGCAACTGCTTCTGTATTTCAAGAAAAATGGCTACAAGTAGAAGCATTGCCTACTATTTATCATGGGGATGCCTTACAAAGTAAGTTATCTACGATATTAGAAAAAGATGATCGTATTTTATATATTAGTGGTGCTATGTATCATAAAACACTTGTACAATCATTACAAGAGTATGAATATTTTACGCATATAATTGCGTATGAAAATCAAGTTTGTCCTGTATCAGATACTATTTCGTTACAAGACTATGATGTAGCATTATTTACATGTTCTTCTGCAGTAGATGCTTGTGCATCTTTATGGAAGCAAACAAAGATACCATGTATTGTTTCTATCGGGAAAACAACAACTGCTACATTACAGAACTATGGAATAATGTGTATAGAGGCAAGTAATGCGACATATCAAGATTGTATAGAGGCAATAAAAAACTATTGGAGGAATCATCATGTATAGAGGAAGAAGATTACGTAAAAGTGAAAGTATACGTAAATTAGTAAGAGAAACAATCGTTTCTCCTCATGATTTTATTTATCCCTTATTTCTTGAGGAAGGATTAAGTGGAAAAGCAGAAATACAGAGTATGCCAGATGTATATCGTTATGGGTTAGATGCATTAGAAGAAGTAGTGGCTTCTTTAAAAGAAGCAGGTGTTGTATCTGTGATACTGTTTGGGATTCCAAAAAATAAGGATGCATGTGGAAGTAGTGCATATGTAGATGATGGTATTGTACAAAAAGGTATTCAAACATTGAAGGCATTAGATCCTTCCTTATATGTAATTGCGGATGTATGTATGTGTGAATATACTGATCATGGACACTGTGGCATTTTGAATGCATATGGAGATGTAGAAAATGATGAAACATTACCGTATTTATCAAAAATTGCTTTATCATATGCAAAAGCAGGTGTTGATATGATTGCACCTAGTGATATGATGGATGGCCATATTGCATCTTTAAGAAAGACATTAGATGAGCATGGTTATTATCAATTACCAATTATGGCATATTCTGCTAAGTATGCATCTAGTTTTTATGGACCATTTCGTGAAGCAGCAGATAGTGCACCAAGTTTTGGAAATCGCAAAACGTATCAAATGGATATTGCGAATAGTAAAGAAGCATTACGTGAAATTACTGCTGATATTGAAGAAGGTGCAGATATAATCATGGTAAAACCAGCCATGGCGTATTTAGATATTATCAAAGAAGCAAGTATGCAATATTCTTATCCAATATGTGCTTATCAAGTAAGTGGTGAATATAGTATGTTGAAGATGGCAGTTCAACAAGGATTGATGCAGTATGATGTCATTTATGAATCATTACTAGCAATCAAACGTGCTGGAGCTACGATGATTATTACATACTTTGCGTTAGAGATGGCAGCTTATTGTAGAAAGAGGGATATTTAATGAATCATAAACAATCACAAGCAATTTATGAAGAAGCGAAACAATATATACCTGGAGGTGTAAACTCTCCAGTAAGATCATTTGCGAATGTACAAATGACACCTGTTTTTGTGGAAAGTGGAGATGGTGCATATATCAAAGATGTAGATGGAAACATATATATTGATTATATCGGATCATGGGGACCATTGATTTTAGGCCATAATCATTCCATCATCCAAGAAGCAATAAAGCAAGCGATGAAAAAAGGAACGAGTTTTGGCTTACCTACAAGTATTGAAGTAGATGTCGCTAAGTTAATCGTTGAATTATATCCGAGTATTGATAAAGTACGTATGGTGAATTCAGGAACAGAGGCAACAATGAGTGCTTTACGTGTTGCCAGAGGCTATACAAAACGAGATAAGATAATTAAATTTGAAGGATGTTATCACGGGCATAGTGATATGTTACTTGTACAAGCAGGATCAGGTAGTTTAACATTTGGTGTACCTACTAGTCCAGGAGTAATTAAAGATGCGACAAAGCATACATTAGTATGTACATATAATGATATTGATAGTGTAAAACACATGGTACAATCTTATAAAAATGAAATCGCTGCTTTGATTATTGAGCCAGTGGCCGCAAATATGGGGTTAGTACCAGCAGAAAAAGAATTTCTACAAGCGATACGTAATATATGTGATGAAGAAGGTATTGTATTGATTTTTGATGAGGTAATTTCAGGTTTTCGTTTAGGTTTAGATGGAGCAGCAGGATATTATGGAATACAACCTGATATGGTATGTTTTGGTAAGATTATTGGTGGGGGATTACCAGTAGGGGCATATGCTGGAAAAGCGAAATATATGGATATGGTAGCACCTAGTGGAGATATATATCAAGCTGGAACATTAAGCGGAAATCCATTAGCAATGCATGTTGGGTATGCACAATTAAACTATTTAAAACAACATCCTGAAATTTATACACAAGTACATGAACTAACAGCATATTTTGCGAATGCATTACGTGATATTGTAAAAACATATCAAGCACCAATACAAGTACAACAGTTAGGATCTTTAATTACAATATTTTTCCATAAGAAAAAAGTGAAGACATATCAAGATGTGATGCAATGTGATGTTGCACAATTTCATCGTTACTTCCAAAAAATGTTGGAAAAAGGAATATTATTAAGTCCTTCACAATATGAAGTTTTATTTATATCTGCAGCACATACAAAAGCCCATATTGATCAAACATTACAAGCGTTTAAGGAAGTTATGGAGGAATTATACGGATGAGTATAAGTATACAATTAAATTTGTGTCATAAACAAGTATTAATTGTAGGAGGGGGAAATGTTGCGTTAAGAAAATGTCAACAATATGTAAATGAAGGTGCACAAGTAACAGTAGTAGCTAAGACATTACATAAAGAGTTTGCGAATAAACCTATTCATATTATACAAGGTGAATTTGAAACATCTTATTTACAACATAAGTTTTTAGTATATGCGGCAACAGATGATTTAGTGCTTAATGAATATATTACAAAACTTTGTGATCAATATGGCATTTTATGTGGAAGTGCTACAAGAAGTAAATATCGTAGTTTTTCATCGATGCAACAATATCATAATTCATATGTTCATTTGGCGTTATCGACAAATGAAGTAGCAGTTAAATTAAGTAAAAAGATGGTAGAAAAAGGGATGGAACATATTATGGCTGTATATGGAAAAAAGTTAGCATTACTACAACAAATTAAAAATATGATAGCTACCCAAACATATGCACAAATACGTGGTATAATAAGCCTATTTACAGAAGATAAGCTAGAAACACTATTACAAATGTTGAAGAAAAAAAGGGTATATGTTTTAGTATATCATGGTGTAGCAGATGAAAATATAACAGTACATGATACGAATCGATTTATTAAGCAAATTGAATATGAACAAAGTGTATGTATTAGTTGTGTAGCATCGAAAAATGTTAGTGTGTATTGTAAAGAGTATTTACCTAATGTATTTTTATTTGATGAAGTGTTGAAATTAGCATCATATTGTAAAGATATTGCATTTTATTTTGATATTGTCTTAATTCGTGAAGGTAGATATTTTCATAAATTGGCAAAGCAGTGTAAAAGTGTTGGGCAATTAATTCCTTTTTGGTTTCAAAAAGAAGTGAAAAAGGAATATATAAGGAAGATATGTACACAGAATGATGATACATGTTGCATATTTGTACTTCATGATTTTGATGAAGAATTTCATATAATAGCACAACAATATCAAGGCTTATGTATGGGATTAAAAGATGAAATACCAGAAGTCACAAATAAAAATATACATCTAGTTCCAGTTTTTATGAGCAAAGGAAGTCATTTTATAGATGATGTTTTACATAAAGATATTGGAATTTATGCAAGACTAGCAAATCAAAATTATCATATTACAACAGAAAAAATACCAATTATGGAACAAGCATGGTTTATTGATTTATATAAGACAAGACTTCATAATATATGAGATTGCACGATCATCGTGCTTTTTTTATTTAATATATTTGTTTTTTGATATAAAAATCTTACGAAATTGATATATTATTTTTTTAGTTAATGTTATACTTAAGTCATCTAAGAAAGCGCTTTACAGATGAAAGGAGAAAGAAATATGAGTTTTTTTGATAAGTTTCAAGCAGGACTTGAAAAAATAGTAGGTCCTTTTGCTACAATGGTAGCACAAAGCAAACATATTACAGCGTTAACAGAAGGGTTTATGTTAACTATGCCAGTTACATTAGGTGTAGCGATTATAGCGGTTTTATCTAATTTACCAATACCTGCATGGATTGATTTACTAAAAGATATAGGTATTTATGATTTATCTCAAGATGTTATTTCATTAACGTTATCATTACTTGCAATTTATGTAGTAGGAGCAATTGGATATAGTTATACAAAAAACGCAGGTAAAAATGGGATGCATGGAGCAGTTTTATGTACGGCTAGTTTTATTATGTTAATACCTATTCAAATATTTAATAATGAAGCAGGAATCGGCATTAAAACAATAGCATTATCTTATTTAGGAAGTGATGGAATTTTTGTGGCATTAGTTGTTGGCTTAGTTATCTCAAGTTTATATTGTTGGTTAATGGATAAAAATTTAGTATTAAAACTTCCAGAAGCAGTGCCACCTATGGTATCTCAATCGTTAGCTCCTACTTTTGTAAGTATGATCATTTTCTTTGTCGTATTTATGGTGAAATATGCATGTACATTTACAAGTTATGGAGACGTATTCCTATTATTAACAGGTGTAATTGGAAAACCAATTACAGCATTTGGTGCTACTCCAATTGCGATGATTATGGTATTTACACTGATGAACTTATTTTGGTTTTTTGGAATTCATCCAAACACAATTCTAATGTGTTATTTACCTATTTTATCAATGACTGGTCCAGCAAATACAGAAGCGTTTTTGAATGGAGAGACACTACCATATTTAGCCATTTCTATTGTAGGAACAGTTTTACAAATAGGAGGGGCAGGTAATACATTTGGTTTATGTATCGCTACATTCTTTGCGAAATCAGAAAAATATAAAGCATTAAGGAAAGTTGTAATTCCTGCAAACTTATTTAATATCAATGAGCCAATTTTATTTGGATTTCCACTAATGTTAAATCCTATATATTTTATTCCAATGGTATTTTCACCATTAGTATCAGGGTTTGTAGTGTTGGCATTGTTACCAATATTAGATATTTCTATTAATCCAACAATTTCTATGCCTTGGGTAACGCCAGGATTTGTATCAGTATTCTTTACGGGTGGTATTTCTTTATTATTGATTTGGTTATTAGGTTTAGCAATTCACTTTATTATGTACTTACCATTTTTTATGATGGATGATCGAAAAGAGCTTCAAGCAGAAAGAAAATATCAAGAAGAAAGCGAAGCGGTTGAACAAGTGAATGAAATAAAAGAAGTTTCAGAGAAAACAGTAGTATCATAAGGAGGTTATTTATGGCAAAAATACAATGTAATTTTATATCCTATACACTAAAAAGAACAGTAGATGTAGACGTAATCTTACCTACAGTTACAATTCCAGAATCATTTGAAGGAAATTGTTCGCATAAAAAGAAAGATAAGTATCCAGTGTTATATTTATTACATGGATATGGCAATAATCATGCACAATGGTGTGGTTATACGAACATTGAATTATATGCAGAAGAAAGACAAATTGCAGTTGTCATGATTTCTGGGGAAAATAAAAAATATATTAAACAGCCAGAAGATGATTTTGTAAAGTTTTTGCAAGAGGAGTTACCAGAGTTTATAACAGCAACATTTCCAATATCAGATAAACAAGAAAATACTTATATTGCAGGATTATCGATGGGAGGATTTGGTGCACTTTATCATGGACTA
>CAJFOG010000171.1 GCA_904395785.1 uncultured Eubacterium sp.
TCCTGCTATAGCAATTGCATCATTCATTGCTGTTTGTAGATCTCCTGCCCATCCGAATAAATTATTAATATGATATTCAGGCATAATTCCAAATGCAATCCCATCACTAAAATTGGAATTATATACATATCCAGTTAACGTCGCAGCTAGATGATAAAGATCTCCAATTTCACCCTTAGAATTAGCATAAAAATCTGATGTATTCTTAAAGTAATTATATAATTCTTTATCTTTTTCTGCAACATAAGAAACAAAACTATAATCTATACTTTTTCCTGTTGAATCCCAATCTGGAGTCGTATAACCACTATTAAATTGTCTTATGAACATAAAAGTTAACCAACTTTCAACACTTGTTTCAAACTCAGAAGAGTTATATTTTTTATTCTTACTATATTCTATTGCCAAATCATTTAATTTTACTATATTGTGACATAATAAGTCATTCAGTTGATATTCAAATGGGCTTGGATCAATTAAATCACTATCTAAAAATCAGTATCCCCTTCTAATGGGTTAGATAACAGCTTACCAGTTACTATTACTTTTGTTTTATCCGCATTATATTGATAGTTTAATTCTGCTACTTCTTCACCATCATCCAGTCCATCACCATCTGTATCAGGATTATTTTTATCTAGTTTAATTTTTACCCCATTAAACATTACCATATTATCTTCATAATAATCAGGTATCCCATCGGAGTCACTATCTGTTTCTATATCAATTTTCTCATTAATATCTTTATATATATCATTTAATTCATTCGCATTAGATGCTAAATAAAATGCTCCTGCTGTATTATCTGCTAATGGCTTTAAATATCTTGTAAAGTAACTTGAACTACTACCTAATCCTACCGTAAATATTTTAATTTTATTATCATTTGCTTTCTGTACTACACTTTTATGTAAAGATGTGTCTGATGTTTCCCCATCACTTAACACGATCATCATTTTTAAAGTATCTTCATTATTTGCTTCAAATAATGCAAATGCTTTATTAATGGCTTGATACATACTCGTACCACCATTACTTCTAAAATATGAAGTCGTTAAAAATGACTTTACATAATCTTTATCACTTGTGATTGGATCTGTTAGTAAATATGTTGAAGTTGTAAATTTTACAATACCTGCTTTATTATTTTGAGGTAATTTATCTATTAACTGCTTAGATACACTTAATCTTTGATTACTGTTATCATTCCACGACATACTACCAGAATCATCAATAACCAATACAACTTCTACATTTTTATAACCTGATGTATCCCATACATCTTGCCATTCAAAAGAATCTTCATATACCTTTCTATTTAATAAGATGTATTTAGAAAAATGCGTAGTTCTAGCTGATGCTACATTCCCATTTACTTCAGTTTCTAATGCTTCTAATAACTGTGTTTCTTCATTAAAATAGTAAATTACAGGTTCAAATCCTTGATCTTTTAATAATGCTTCATCAAAAGTAAAATTTAACGTTGCTGATTCAAATGTACCATCTACTGTAAAATCATATGCTCCCCCTACATAACCTGGCATAGTTGTAGGAAATAAAAATTCACTATCAACCTTTTCCACAGATAATGTCTCTACTTGATTTCCAGATAATGTAATATCTACAGATGCTTTTACTGTATCTTCTTTATTAGATGCAATATTTACATCAAATGAACTTTCATATACTAACGGATTTGTTCCTAGTTCCACTTCTTTTCCATCAGAAACACCATCTTCATCTGTATCTAGTGTAATAGGTGAAGTACCATATGTATGAACTTCCTCTCCGTCTTTTAATCCATCATCATCAGAATCATCGAGTAAAAGATTTGTCCCTAATTCTATTTCTTTAATATTAGAAAGTCCATCATTGTCCCCATCTTCATCCCCATCATCTACTCCATTACCATCTGTATCTTTTAAAAGTGGATCTAATCCTAATACTACTTTCTCAATATAATCTGATAAACCATCACTATCTGTATCTGCTTTATATTTATCAGTGCCTAATCTATCTTCTAAATTATCTGGTAATCCATCTTGATCACTATCAACAGAATTATCCACCTCTTCATTTTCTTTATATGTATATAACTTATATTCACTTGGTATCTGATCTTTTGTACCATCTGTTCCATTAAAACCAAATGAAATAGATTGACCCGCTGCAATACTACTGTTATAGCCAACATTTGCTATCGTGTAATTAGATCCATCTTGACTTTCAATAGAAGCATTCCAAATATTTGTAATCTTTCTATCAAATTGAAATGATAATCTCCAATCTTCAATCACTTCGTTTGTTTTATTTGTAATCGTAATAGTTCCTGTAAATCCACTTCCCCAATCACTATCTAAGTGGTATACAATGTCATAATTAGTTTCATTTTCTTGTGTTCTTGTACCTAATAATTGATATGATGTTGGAAAACCTTTAAAATCCTCTTGTCCACTCATACCAAATTCGACACTACCACCTGCTGGAATATCTTGATTCCATCCTGCATTTTTAATTTTTACTGCTGTATCTGTTTGACTTTGTAATGACGCATTCCAAATATTAGATATCTTGCCTAGATAGTTAAACCTAAATTCCAATTTTCAATCGTTGTGTTTCCTGTATTTTCTATTTTAATACTAGCATTATATCCACCACTCCAATAACTCGATAGCGTAAAATAAACACTATATCCATCTCCTTGAAATGTAGATTGTGTAGTTTTTTTATCCCATGTACCTTCTACACCTAGTTCCTCTTTTAATTTCTTTATTTTCTTCAATAACATTCGCAAAGACATTAAAATCAATAGATCCTAATGAAATACATGTCACTAATAACGCTATAAACAATCTTTTTAAACTTTTTACCATTTTTTCTTCTCCTTTTGTTTCTCCATAACCCAAATAATACATACACTATCACCTTAACTAATTCAAATTTTCTAAAAATTTTATATTGCAATTCATTTTGACCATTATGATTTTATATATTTTTATATTTTTCAAACTTTATATTTTAACAAGGTAATATTATCTTTTCTGGTAATTAAACGACAAAAAAACGTATACACTTCATTATAAAGAGTATACGTTTATATTTAGAATCTAATAGATAACTTCTTTTTATTATGTCATAGCGATTCCACTTTTTTCTATGTTAATAAATTTCATAATTTGCATTCAATCTATACTATTCATATATAAAATTATTTATTTTCAAATTACCTTTTGTGAAATAAATCATTTTACAGGACTATATTCTTTTATAACTTAGAAGCTGCAGCTTCATCCACAATCACAATGACATCATCATGATCTTGTAATACCGTTGCAGGACAAATTGGATCTTTTGTACCATATACCATTGTCGCAATCGCATCTGCTTTATGTTCTCCACTCGCAAGTAACACAATTTTTTTTGCCTTCATAATTGAGGCTATTCCCATTGTGATTGCTTGTTTAGGTACTTGATCAATATCATTTTCAAAGAAACGAGCATTATCTTGTCTAGTTTTCTTCATTAAATTCACAATATGTGTTTCTTTTGTAAATGGAGTATTTGGTTCATTAAATCCAATATGTCCATTACTTCCAATACCTAATACTTGGATATCTACTTGTACTTGGTCCAAAGCTTTCTCATATGCTTGACAGTCAACTTCACTATTTCCATAAGGAATATGTATATGTTCTTTTGGCATATTGATATGCTTAAATAAATGTTTCTGCATAAACGTAAAATAAGATTGTTCATGCCCTTGTGCTAATCCAATATATTCATCAAGATTGAAAGATTGACACTTTGCATAATTTGTATGATGTTCTTGATAATCTTTTACCATACGTTCATAAAGACCAATTGGTGTAGAACCTGTTGCTAAACCTAATACAGCGTTAGGATTTTCACTCACAACTTCTTTCATTACTTGAAATGCAGCATCACTCATTTCATCATAATTTTTTACTTTCATAATTTTCATTTCTTATCGCCTCCTATTATCATAATACGAAAGAAATCACTTTTAATAAGTTACATTTATCTTTCATATGCTTTTACAAGTCTAATAAACACGAATCGTATATGATGTTGTAAATGTTTTATTAGGTGATAATGACATCATTCCTTCACGATCTTTAAATGCCACATCTAATTTTGAATAATCCGCATGTCCATACCATGGTTCTAAACAAATAAATGGCGCATTTCGTTTTGGTGTCCATATCGCAAAATATGGATAACCAAATATACTTACTTCTACTCCATGTCCTTTCGGCCCTTCTAATGATACAAATGTACTTTTAGGATGTTTGTATATTAAGGTTGCATATTGTTCAAACAATGCATAATCACATGGTATTGTTTGTAGTTGTCTATGTTCTAATTGATAAGGTTTTTTAAATGCTTTATCAAAGACTAGTTGTTGCATAGTTTCAGGTTGTGAAAATCGAATACGGTAATCTTCAAATGATTCTTCTTCACATAATGGACATTGAAAACCTGGATGTAAACCAAATGTAAATGGCATTTCTTGATTCCCTGTATTCGTAATATGGTATGTAATTGTTAATGTATCGTTTTGTAAACGATACATCACTTCATAATGAAATGGAAATGGATATTGACGTAAAGTTTCTTCATTACTATCTAATTGCATAACCATCGTATCTTTATCTATATGTTTTACTTGTAAATCTGCATAACGAATTAAGCCATGGTTTTTCATCGCATACGTTTTTCCATCAATTTCATAATCTTTTGTATGTGTATTTCCTACAATCGGAAACAAACTAGGATTTTTTCCAGACCAATAAGTATCATCCCCTTGCCACATATACTGGATACCTGTTTGTTTATCTGTAAAACTTTGGATTTCTCCTCCTTTTGTTGTGAATGTTACTTCATATCGCTTATTTTCTAATTTCATATAGTGTCCTCCTTTGTAAATAAACCTAATGTGATACATGCATCAAAAATACCATCTTCTTCTATATCTTTACAAACCAAATTCGCAGCTGCTTTTGCCTTTGGATTTCCATTTCCCATCGCAACTCCAATTCCTGCTTTTTTCAACATTCCCACATCATTGGCACCATCTCCAAAACAGATAATTTCTTGCATATCAATGTTCCATTGTTTACATAAATAAGTGATTGCATTACTTTTATCCAAACCCTTACTCGTTATTTCTAATTCATATTGGCTATGTTCTACTATTTGTACCACATCTTCATATTGTGTAATCAATGCTTGCATCTCCTCTTTATTTCTTGGATACAATAAGATATTATATACATCTTCTCCTTCGTATGATTTGATCATTGGATAATTCAAATATAATTTAAAAAACATATCTAAAATATTTGTATCACATGGTTGTGATATATAAGAATAATCATATGTTGCATAACGTACTGGTATACGATCTTTACATGTTTGTATGATATGTTGTACTATGTTTTCATCAATAGATATTTTTCGTATGCACGTATCTTCTGTAAATATTAATGCACCTCCATCATAAATACACGCATCAAAAGGAAACTGTTTTAACACATTTGGCAAGTGTTTTGTTTCATAGCGACAACGACTTGTCGCAATTCCAATTTTATATCCTTTATTCTTTAATGTTTGTAATGCTTGAAGTGTTGATGCTGGTACATCATGGATACGATGTGTATATAATGTTGCATCTACATCAAAAAAGATTGCTTTTACCTGCTTCATAAATTCTCCTTTCATACTCTTATATATCCTATCATTGTTCCCTTTACCTCTCACCATGCCTTTTTCCCTTTTAGATATGTCATTTCTACTTGATAATCATCACGTAATACGACAATATCTGCATCATAACCTGCAACTAGTTTTCCTTTTCTATCATCAATTCCTAAATATCTTGCGGGATTTAGTGTACATGAATTAATTGCATAATCCCATGGTACCAATGCCTTTTCCACCAATATCTTTAAACCTTCATTCACTTTTAACGTTGAGCCTGCTAAGTTTTTACTAGATGTTAGATGAGCACTACCATCTTCATATAATTCTATTTCATTACCTCCAAATAACACTTTCGTACCTGCTTGTAATCCTTTTACCATTAAAGCATCTGTTACCATGATTGTATAATCTTTTCCTTTTGCCATAAACAAATCATTTAAGGCTTCATATGTTGAATGATTTCCATCACAAATCACTTCTCCAAATATATCACGAAATCGCATAGCTGCTCCTACTAACCCTGGCTCACGATGATGAAATGATGTCATTCCATTAAAAATATGAGTCATTCCTGTTGCTCCATTTGCGATTGCTAATGCTGCTTGAGCAAATGTGCATGATGAGTGCCCAATACTTACACGTACTCCATGTTGGACACAATATTTTGTTAAGGCAAAATCTTTATCATGTTCACATGCCATTGTAATAATTTTAATTAAACCATCTGCTGCATTTTGATAACGTTGAAATTGTACAACATCTGGCTTTACAATACATTGTTCAGGTTGTGCACCTTTATATTTTCTATCCAAATAAGGACCTTCAAAATGAATTCCTACAATCTCTGCACCTTCATAACCTTTCCTAACAACACTGGCTATATTAGTTAAAGCGTTTATTAAAACTTCCTCAGTTTGTGTAATTGTCGTTGGACAAATAGAAGTAATCCCTTCTTCTGGTATGCGTTTCATCCATCTTCTTAATCCTTCTTCATAGGCATCATTCACATCAAAACCATAAGCTCCATGTGTATGTATATCAATAAAACCAGGAACAATACGATAATCTTTATAATCTATATCTACTTCTTCACTTCCATACGGCAATATTGCTTGAATCTTTCCATCTTCAATTTTCAATTGCCCTTGTATAAATTGTCCTAAAACCCATATTCTACTACTTTGTATAATCATAGAACATATCTCCTTTTTTATACTCACATCTATTTTTATTATACTCTTTTCTTTTTGGTTTGGAAATAATGAGTCATTGATATGTAGATAAAAACTAAAAAATACATTGACTAACAAAAACATATGAAATTGTGAAACAAATCACTTTACAAGTGTTTACAATAATTATAAAATACTAAAGAGGTGAATGGTAATGAAACAAGCAATACAGATCAAAGAAAATATGTATTGGGTAGGAGTTCATGATTTCAACTGTCGCCAATTTCATGGTGAGTTATTTCCAATTAGTGAAGGTACTACATATAATGCATATTTGATCGTAGATGAACAAATTACGCTAATTGATACTGTAGAAGAAGAATTTATGGATATTATGATGGAACGTATCCATTCAGTCATTGGGGAGCGTGCAATTGATAATGTAATTGTACAACATGCAGAACCTGATCATTCTAGCGGATTTTTAAAATTTATGGAAGCATACCCAAATGCTCGTGCTTTTGCGAGTAATGCTGGGGCAAATGCAATGTTGAAACAATATTTTAAAGAAGTTGCATATGAAAAAGTAAAAACAAATGATACTTTATGTACAGGTAAATATACATTAACATTTATAGAGATGGCAATGATTCATTGGCCTGATAATATGTTAACGTATGTTAAAGAAAATGGTATTATTTTCTCTAATGATGCATTTGGTCAGCATATTGTATCTTACAACATCTTTGATGATGGACATAGTTTAGAAACATGTATTGATCGTGCAAAAGATTACTATGCGAATATTGTAATGCCTTATGGAATGCAAGTTGCGAATAAATTAAGACAAATTGCAGAAATGAATTTAACATTTGATATGATTGCACCATCTCATGGAATTATATGGCGTACTTATATTCCACAACTATTAGAGTCATATGAAGCTTTCGCAACTTTTAAACAAACAAATAAAGCTGTCATTGTATATGAAAGTGTTTGGAAACACACACAAATGATGGCTGAAGCACTGGCAGAAGGTCTTGGACAAGGTGGAATTCATGTAAAAGTATATAAAAACTCAGCTACATCATCTGCATTAATTATGAAAGAAATTCTAGATGCAAAAGCAATTCTTGTAGGTAGTGGAAACTATAATAACACAATTGCACCAGGGATTGCATCTTTCTTAGAAAAACTATCAAGTTGTAAAGTCAAAGGAAAAAAATCTTTAGCATTTGGTTCTTATGGTTGGGGTAATGTTGTCACAAAAGCATTAAAAGAACGTTTAGAAAAAGCTGGATTACCATCTTTTCATGAAGATATTATTTCACAATGTTATACACCAACTGAAGAAGATTTAGATGCATTAATTCAGTTAGGAAAAGACTTAGCAGAAGAAATCAAAACCATGTAATATAGTAAAAAACACGCTAATCCATTTTGATTAACGTGTTTTTTCATCATTTATCACACCACATCATTTCAACTTCTTTATACCATTACTTTCTCATTTATTTTTATTATACTATAAACTCATCACTATAATATGTGTTCAATACTATTTTATATATCATGTTTTAAGATTCTATCTATTCCTATAAAATAAAAGATTGATTCATTCTATATGAAATCAATCTTCTATCTATGATTAATAAACTACTTTATCTAATATTTGTTTTATAAAGGCAATCGTAATACCATAATTTGTCATTGGAACATTTTGAGCTTTTGCTTGTTCCACACGTGATATAACATGTTTCTTATTAAACATACATGCTCCACAGTGGATAATTAAATCATAATCTGAAATATCCTGTGGAAAATCATGACCACTTACCATCGTAATAGAAATTCCTTCCCCTGCTTTTTTTCTTAACATCGCAGGTATTTTTACACGTCCTATATCTTCTGTTAATGGTGCATGTGTACATGCTTCCGCAATTAACACTTTACTATGTTCAGTTAAGTCTTTGATTTTTTTTGCACTTTGTATAAAATAGGTAATATCCCCTTTATATCTCGCAAACAATACTGAAAAAGACGTTAATAAACTTTCTTTTGGTTTCTGTTGATATACAATATCAAATACTTGAGAATCTGTAATAATGAGTGCAGGAGGGCTTGCAAGGGCTTCTAATGCTTTCTTCATTGTATCAGTTGTACAACATTGAACAATACACTGATGATCTAATAAATCCCTAATTGTTTGAACTTGTGGAAGAATTAATCGACCTTTTGGTGCTTGTATATCTTGTGGCATGACAAGTAATACAGTATCAAAGGCAGATACAAGATGACCTACAATACTTTCTTGACCATAATCTTGTGGTAACAATGCTAATATGCGCTCTCTAATACGATCTATTCCTAACTTCGATTTAGCATTTACTACAAGTGGTTGTATCCCACATACTTTTTCCAATGTTTCTATCTCTTCATCATTTACTTCTTCCTCATCAAATACATGTAAAATCGGTAATAACGGTGTATTAGACTTCTTAAATTCTTGTATCCATGTAAGTTCTTCTTGTAATGGAAAACTTCTACATACCAAAAGTGCAATATCCGTTTTTTGAATTGCTTGTTTACTTTTTTCAATACGTAAACTTCCTAATTGACCATCATCATCAAATCCAGCTGTATCTATCCATAATACAGGACCTATTCCATGTAATTCCATCGCTTTATATACAGGGTCTGTAGTTGTACCTGCTACACTTGAAACTGTCGCAACATCTTGATTTAAAATTGCATTTAATAATGTTGATTTTCCACTATTACACTTTCCATATATCCCAATATGTAAGCGATTTGCTTGTGGTGTTTGTTGTAAACCCATATTAAAATCTAAAATCCCTTTTTCCTTGCTTCATTTCTTCAAGATAGCGATAAGCAGTTTCCCTAGCTTTTTCATTTGGGATATTATCTAACTCTTTTTCAATGATGTCCATTGCGACTTTTTTCGTATCTTCACTAGCATAGTCATCTACATACTCTTTTAATGTAAATAATGCATTAGGATGGCAGCAGTTTGCAATTTGCCCTGATTTTAATAAAGACATAAAACGATCTCCTGTTCTTCCTTCACGATAACATGCCGTACAAAAACTTGGAATATAACCTAAGGATAATAACCATTCTACAATTTCATCCAATGTTCGATGATCACTAATATCAAATTGCGCTGTATTATCTTCCATCTTCTCTTTTTCCGCATAACCACCAACACTTGTACTAGAACCTCCAGAGATTTGAGTTATACCTAATTCTAATACTTTTTCACGTGTTTTTTGAGATTCACGAGTAGAAATAATCATACCAGTATATGGTACCGCAATACGTAATACCGCAACAATTTTCATAAAGATTTCATCACTAATCGCATTCGAGAATTCATCAGGGTTAATATCATCCGCAGGACAAATTCTAGGAACAGAGATTGTATGTGGACCTACCCCATATACTGCTTCTAAATGTTCTGCATGCATTAATAAACCAACAAAATCATATTTATACATATTCAATCCAAATAATACCCCACACCCTACATCATCAATACCTGCTTCCATAGCACGATCCATAGCTTCTGTATGATATGCATAATTGGCTTTAGGACCATTAGGATGTAATTGTTCATAACTTTCTTTATGATAAGTTTCTTGGAATAAGATATATGTTCCAATACCTGCATCTTTTAATTTACGATAGTTTTCCACTGTAGTTGCCGCAATATTTACATTTACACGACGAATTGCACCATTTTTATGATGAATTCCATAAATTGTTTTAATACTTTCTAACACATATTCAATCGGTGAATTCATAGGATCTTCTCCTGTTTCTAACGCAAGACGCTTATGTCCCATATCTTGCAGTGCAATAACTTCTTTTTTTATTTCCTCTTGTGATAATTTCTTTCTACGTATTGTTTTATTTTTATGATGGTATGGACAATATACACATCCATTTACACAGTAATTAGATAAATATAATGGTGCAAACATAACAATACGATTTCCATATAATTTTTGTTTAATTTGTTTTGCTAACGCAAACATCTTTTCATTTTCTTCAGGTAACTCACAAGCCAATAATACTGCTGCTTCTCTATGAGATAGCCCTTTACAATCTTTTGCACGTTCAATCAAAGATTGAATTAACTCTTTATTATGACGATTTTCATGGGCATACGCTAATGTATCACGTATTTCTTGATCATCAATAAATTCACTCGCTACTTTTGAATATTTGTTATACATGTTTTGTTTCCTCGCTTTTTCCTTTAAAATCGCCTCGACTACTTACAACTTCGTATCCAATCGCTTGCATACGTTTTTCCAGTGCTTTTCGTCCTTCTGCTGCTTCCTCATCTGTACATTTTTTATCATCATATAATAAATATTTTTTTCGATGATTTACTGGACTTAAATTTGGCATAGCAACATTACCACCAGCTAATACCCCCATTTCACGCCCTTGTGGATGAATTGTAGATAATGCGGTTGTAGAAGGAATTAAAGATTCACAAAAGATTAAACGACAAATTGAAAGCATCAACAATGTTAATGTCATACTACCTTTTGCTTCATCTTTAAATGGTGTGTCTTGATGTGGTAAAAATGGTCCAATCCCTATCATTTCAGGTTTTAATTCCTGCATAAATCGAATATCTTTTAAGATATGCTCATATGTTTGATGAGGAGAACCAACCATAATCCCACAACCTGTTTGAAATCCAATTTCCTTTAGGTTATATAAACATTGTTTTCGATGTTCGATTGTCATATCACTAGGATGTAATTTTCCATAATGTGTAGGATCAATGGATTCATGACGTAATAAATAACGGTTAGCACCTGCATCATATAAGCGTTGATAACTTTCTTTAGAACGTTCTCCTAATGATAAAGTAATCGCACAATCTGGATATCTAGCTCTCATTTCCTGTATCACGTCTACTAAAAAATCATCTGTAAAAGTTCCATCTTCTCCACCTTGCATAACAAAGGTACGAAAACCACTTTCATATCCTTGCTTACAGCACGATAAAATATCTTCTTTACTTAAACGATAACGCTTTGCCTTTTGATTACTTCTTCGAATACCACAGTAATAACAATCATTCTTACAATAATTGCTTACTTCTATAAGTCCACGAATATATATGTAATTTTCAAAGTGTTCCTTTTGACGAATACGCGCAAGTTTCGCAAACTCTTCTCTTACTTCTTCATTTTCATGTTGTCGTAAAACAAGCAATAATTCTTCGTCAGTTAAATTTCTTTCCTGAAATAACTTTTCAGCCAATGTTTTCATATTCATCATCTTGAATTATATTGGAATATAGAGTTTTAGTAGAAACATGTGGTAACATACCAAGTTTTCCCGCAAGTGCACTGGTAACTTTTTGCGGAGCATCTAATACAATACTTATAACAGAAATATCACGTTTACGATAAGGTATTCCCATACGACCTAAAATATATGGCGCATATTCATGTAAAATCGCATTCATTTTTTCTACTGATTCTTGATTTTCCACAATAATTCCTAATACTGCAACTCTTGTTTCCATAGTACCTCCTTTTCATACAAAAAGATTCCTTATTTAAGGAATCAGGGTATGATGAAAAAATATCATTCCCATCTTTTTCCTCAGGTTATTACCCTTTAAAAGCAGATCGAAGCTTATATATACATTGAATGTTTGTAGTTAGGTAAGCCTTTCCACGCACTTCAACATAACCATTATAACAAAAAAATCACAAATAAACAGTATTATTTGTGATTTTTTTGATAAATTACTTTATGTATAAAAAATACATCTTATTTCATAGTATAAGATGCACTATTTGATAATCTCACTTTCTAGGGCAAATTCTTGTAATTCAAAAGGTTCCCATGTTGATTGTAACCCATCTAAATTACAGTTAAACTCTTCTTCATAGTATGAACTATTTTTTTGTTTTATTAAACTATCTACAATACAGGAAGATAATGCTTTAGACATTATAAATACACGTTTTCCACATACAATATTCTGCTTATCTAATAAATAAATGATTCCTTTACAACCATGTTCTGAAACTTCATACAAGTTTTCTGGATATTCTCCATCATGTACATTAAATATAAAATCACTTGTATCTATCGCATCTTCAATCGTCAATAAAAATATAGGTATATCGTATTTAAACACAAAATCAACTTGTAGTGGCTTTTGTCTTACTGCCTTTATTTCATGTTCTGTCCACATTTCGTCTTTTAGCACAAACACAAATGCACCATCTACATAATCCATAACTGTACCTTCTTCTTGAATATTAGAAAAAAAGACTTCATTTACTGCTACTTCCATAATCTCACCTCTACATGGATTATATCATAAGATGACAGAGAAATACATGTATATATTACTACTTAACATTACCAGGTAGATTGTTATAATGTACCTGGTAACACAAAGTAGTAAGGAGGATTTTATGAGTACAAACTATCAAACATCTAGTAAACTATTATAGGGAGAATATTTATATACGTTTGAAAAAATAGAAATGTATATTTTATCTGAAAATCTCCCCTATTATGTATTTTTTGAAATGTTAGAAGAGATTGTCGATTTACTATTATCAGCGCAATATGATCAAACTCCTATTCAAGATGTTATAGGAATTGATATTAAAAGTTTTTGTGAACAAATCATAAGAAATTATCATCCAACATTTTTACATCGTTTTTTAAATACAATGTTATGGGCAAGATTTTATTTTTTCATACAAGGTTACTTAATAGGACTTGCAAGTGTCGCAATGACAATGGAATTGGGATTTTCTGCTTGGACAAAGACTACTGAAACAAGCCCTTATATTTTACCTTCTATTATTATCAGTCTATTTTTATTAGTTTATGATTATTTAATGAAAAAATATATTTATCATCAAAAATGGTACACAAAACAAATGAATTCAGTAATCTCTTGGATTGCAATCATTATAACCATTTGTTTTATTTCATTTATATATACTAAATTTAATTACCTTATTTATGTTCCAAACTTTATACTTGTTCCATCATCTTTCATTATTTATTATATTTTACATTATTATGCTAAAAAAAATAGAAAAAATAGTTTTTTCTACATATGCTTCTACGATGCTGCAATACATAGTTATCGAAAATGTCATAAAAAGTATCTAAAAAAATGTCAAAAGAAACATACAGAACCAAAAGAGCTGAAAGAATGGATGAAAAATTATAATTTAAAAA
>CAJFOG010000172.1 GCA_904395785.1 uncultured Eubacterium sp.
ATGAAATATACAAAAGAGGCATGTGATTTAAAAGAATTAGCAATGGAAGTAGTGAAACAAATACAAGAGAAACAATATGATATAGGCTTAGGAAATGATGTAGTATATATCGGAATGGCACATTACCATAAAGATGTGGAAATTGTGTGGAATAGAAATAATGTATAATATTTATGAATTTTAAGAAGAAAGTTTACTTGTTTTTTCTTGAATAAAGAAAAAATGTACAGGCTTTCTTTTTTCATGGTATAATACATATAAGAAGGATGCGTGACTATGGAAGTAAAAAAACTTAGAATATCAGATAAGAAAGTGGAAGTATTACATACAATAGGTTTAGAAAGTGTACAAGATTTATTAGTGTATTATCCTTTTCGTTATGAAGTCATTGAAGAAAAACCTAGAGAACAGTGGCAAAAAGAAGAACGTGTGACATTAGAGGGAATCATTATTACGCCAGCACGTGTTATGCGTTTAAAACAAAAGATGAGTATGACTACATTTTCTATATTATATGATGAAGAAGAATTTAAAGTTACATTATTCAATCGACCTTGGCCTAAAATGTTTCCTGTAGGAAAAAAGATTACGATTTTTGGTAAGTATGAAGGTGGGCAACGTATCACTGCTTTACAATATAATTTTCAGTCGTTACAAGAACAATTAGGAATTTTGCCGGTATATACGATAAAAGATGGTATCACACAAAAAGACATTCATAAATATATAAAAAAAGCATGGGATGTGTTAGGAAATGATATACAAGAGTTTTTGCCAGAGGAATTACGACAAAAATATCGATTAATTTCAAAAAAACAAGCAATTCATGATATTCATTTTCCAAAATCAATGCAAGAGGTGGCACAAAGTTTACGCCATTTGAAATATGAAGAATTTTTACGATTCCAATTAAGTATGCAGGCAATGAAACAACAGGAACAAACAGTGACTGTGGGACATCAAAAACTATTTGCGAATGAAGATGTATGGGAATTACAAAAAGCACTATCTTTCACACTAACCGATGATCAAAAATCGGTTATTGAAGACATTTTACATGATCTTTCTCAAGAAAAAATTATGTATCGAATGGTACAAGGAGATGTAGGATGTGGGAAAACATTAGTTGCAGCATTTGGTATGTATGCTTGTGTACTATCACATCATCAAGCAGCATTTTTAGCGCCAACTGAAATATTGGCAAAACAACACGCCCAAAATTTAAGAAAGTTATTGAAAGATTTTGGAGTAGTAGTAGAAGTGTTGTATGCTTCCTTAAAAACAAAAGAGAAAAAAGAAGTAGTACAGCGCTTAAAAGATAATGAAATAGATATTATAGTGGGAACACATGCTTTATTTCAAGAAGATGTTAGTTTTCACTCTTTAGGGATGGTTGTGGCGGATGAACAACATCGCTTTGGGGTTTTTCAGCGACGAAGAATGTTAGCCAAAGGTGATAAGGTTGATTTTTTATTTATGAGTGCAACACCAATTCCTAGAACATTAGCAATCTCTTTATATGGAGATATGGAAGTATCAACGATTAAAGCATTACCAAAAGGTAGAAAACCAATTACCACAAAACTTATTCAATCACGTTCTATGGCACCAATCTTAGAAGAAGTGTTAGAGAAAATTGAGGAAGGTAACCAATGTTATGTTGTATGTCCTGCCATTGAGAAAAATGAAGACTATGATTTACGTAATGCGCAAGAGATTTATCAAGGGATGCAACAAGCATTAGGAAAAAAATATCGCATTGGTTTGTTGCATGGGAAAATGTCAGCACAGGAAAAAGATGAAACGATGCAGTTATTTGTACAACATGAGTTAGATATTTTAGTATCTACAACAGTCATTGAGGTTGGAGTCGATGTGAAAACAGCGAATGTCATGATTATTTATGATGCCCATCGCTTTGGATTAAGTCAGATTCATCAGTTACGTGGACGAGTTGGTAGAGGTGAAATGGCAGGGTATTGTTACTTATTAAGTGATACAAAAGATAAAGATAGCTTGCAGCGTTTACGTGTTTGTGAGAAAACTAATGATGGGTTTGAAATTGCGAAATATGATCTTCAATTACGAGGACCAGGAGATATGTTAGGAACAAGACAAAGTGGAGTACCAAGTTTTATTTTAGGAGATATTGTACAAGATGTGAACATCTTAGAAGTCGCAAGAGAAGATGCGCAACATATATTACAACATATAGAAGATGCACAATATGAAAGTATTCGTATATTTTTAAGTGAGACAATGAAACATAGTACATATTTAGATTAGGAGGTATAAACATGGATACAATTTTTACTTGGTTAAAACAGAAACAAATTGGTTGTAATGATAAAAAGTTAATTGAACAAGCATTTGTACATTCATCATATGTGAATGAAAATAAAGCATATGATCATGATAATGAACGATTAGAATTTATGGGAGATGCAGTATTGCAGTTATGGTCTACACAAAAATTATTTAAAATAACCCCAGCAATGGATGAAGGTAAAATGACAACATTGCGTGCACAATTAGTATGTGAAGAAGCATTGGCATCATATAATCGTCAGCTAGGATTAGGTAAATTTTTAAAACTAGGAGTAGGTGAAGAAAAAACAGGAGGAAGAGATCGTGATTCTATTCTTGCGGATATGTTTGAGGCATTTTTAGGAGCTTTATATTTAGATCAAGGTATGCAGGCAGTAGATGTGATTTTAGAAGAAGTATTAACACCTGCAATCGCAAAACCAAAAAGTGAAAAAGTGATTGATTATAAAACAAAACTACAAGAATATGTACAAGGTGATACAAGAAAAAATGTACATTATGAAACTGTTAATGTGTCTGGACCAAGCAATAAACCAGAATTTGAAGTAATCGTTATGTTGGAAGATATCGTGCTAGGAAAAGGAAAAGGATTTTCTAAAAAACGTGCTGAACAAATGGCGGCTAAAGATGCATTTGAGAAGATGGTAAAATAGTATTTGCAGAATTATATGGAAATAAAAAGATTTGATTTTTCTATATGTAAAACAAGTGATTATTCAAAAGTTGATTTGTCTCAAGAATACTGTTTTTCAGGAAAAAGTGATGAAGAGCGTTCATTAGTGTGTCTTTCTAATGCGTACCTAGTAATGTTATTGCATGTGTTATCAAAGAATGGTTATTATGTGGTATAAAGATAGGATGGAATATTTTTTTAAAAGAAATTAGCACTCAACTATTGACGGTGCTAATTTTTTGTTTTATACTATTAGCAGACTTGAATACGGAGTGCTAAACAGGAGGTTATGATATGGCGGATAAAAAACAGTTTAAAGCAGAATCAAAACGTTTGTTAGATCTTATGATCAATTCCATTTATACACATAAGGAAATCTTTTTACGTGAGCTTGTGTCAAATGCAAGTGATGCGATTGATAAATTATATTATCAAGCATTAAAAGAAAATTTAAGTGATGTAAATCGTGAAGATTTCCAAATTTATTTAGAAGTAAATAAAGATGCGAGAACATTAACAATTCGTGATAACGGATTAGGTATGAGTAAAGAAGACTTAGAAGAAAACCTTGGGACAATTGCGAAAAGTGGTTCTTTAGCGTTTAAAAAAGAATTAGAAGCACAAGAAAAGAAAGAAGAAGCAGATGATATCATTGGACAATTTGGTGTTGGTTTCTATTCTGCATTTATGGTTGCGAAGAAAGTTGAAGTAACATCAAAACGTTATGGAGCAGATACTGCATATTTGTGGACATCTGATGCGATTGATGGATATACATTAGAAGAAACAAGTAAAGATACATGTGGTACAGAGATTGTTTTATATTTAAAAGATAACACTGATGATGAAAACTATGATGACTACTTACAACAACATGAATTACAACGTTTAATTCGTAAGTATTCAGATTACATTCGTTATCCAATTAACATGATGGTAGAAGAACAACGTCGTGTGGAAAGCGAAGATGAAAATAGTGAACCAAAATATGAAACAATTAAAGAGTTAAAAACGTTAAACTCTATGATTCCATTATGGAAACGTAGTAAATCTGAAATAACAGATGAGGAATACAATGAGTTTTATAAAAACAAATTCAATGATTTTACAGATCCTCAAAAAGTAATTCACACAAGTGTAGAAGGTGCAGTTTCATTTACAGCTCTATTATTTATTCCAAGTAAAACACCATTTAACTACTATTCGCAAGACTACAAAAAAGGACTACAGTTATATAGTCGTGGTGTATTTATTATGGATCATGCGGAGGAGTTATTACCTGAACATTTCCGTTTTGTGAAAGGATTAGTAGATTCACAAGATTTATCATTAAACATTTCTCGTGAAATGTTGCAACATGATCGTCAACTAAAAGTAATTGCGAATCGTATTGAGAAGAAAATTAAATCAGAGTTATTATTAATGTTGAAAAATGATCGTGAAGGTTATGAAACATTCTGGAATAACTTTGGTGTACAGATTAAATTTGGTGTATACAATGATTTTGGAGCACATAAAGAATTGCTACAAGACTTATTATTGTTCTACTCTAGTAAAGAAAAGAAATTGGTTACATTAGATGAATATGTAAACCGTATGGAAGAAGGACAAAAAGACATTTACTTTGTAAGTGGAGATAAAGTTGAAAAAATGGATGCTTTACCTATCGTGAAAAAAGTAAATGAAAAAGGATATGAAATCTTATATTTAACAGATAATGTAGATGAGTTTGTATTACAAGCATTAATGAATTACAAAGAGAAAACATTTAAAAATATTTCTCAAGGTGATTTAGATCTTGATACAGAAGAAGAAAAGAAAGAAATTGAGAAGAAAACAGAAGAGAACAAAGCATTACTTGATGATTTAAAAGCTGCATTACAAGATCAAGTAAAAGAAGTAAAAGTAAGTTCTCGTCTTGTGGATGATCCTGTATGTTTATCTAGTGAAGAAGGTATGTCATTTGAGATGGAAAAAGTATTGAGTGCAATGCCAGATGCAAATCCTTACGGTATGAAAGCTACTCGTATTTTAGAGATTAACCCTAATCATCCAATCTTTGATGCATTAGTTTCTGTATATGAAAAAGATAAAGATGCAGTAAAAGAATATGCAGAGTTATTATATAACCAAGCATTATTAATTGAAGGGTTCCCAATTGAAAACCCTGCAGAATTCTCAAGAAAAATCTGTGATTTCATGGTAAAAGCAGCGAAATAAATTGATAACATAATATAGAAACAGAAAGCATGGATAAGCGAATCGTCTTGTTCATGCTTTTGTTTTTGATGAAAGAAGGCTGTAAAGTTAATATATATTTGTACATTAAAAGAAAGGTTATAAATTTTAGCAAAATCTGCTGTGTGATATATATTATTTTGTATTGAAAAAGTATACGTAACGTGCGATAATTTGATAGAAAATAATCGTTTTCATACTAAAATATAGAGTTAATGCTTATACTATTATTGAGGTTTAAAAACATTTGAGGTGATGACTATGAAAAAAATACTGCATATAGAAAATTTTGGGAAATTAAAAAGTGCTATAATAGATTTGCAAGATTTTATCTTATTTGTAGGAGATAATAATAGTGGTAAAACATACGTTATGCAGTTAATTTATGGGTTATATGATTATATAAGTTCATCTAATATTGATATAGATGAATTTAAAATAAATATGGATGAAGATATTGATGCAGATGAGATAATTAACGCTGATAATATTGAAATCTATATTCAAAAATTTAATGAATTTTTAGATCAAAAAAAAGAAAGAATTATACAGTATATCTTTAATAAAAACCTTAAGATCGGAAAGTTATGGTTTGAAATAGATTTAGAAGGAGCATATTTTTCATTTAAGGTAAAAAATAATAATTTTCGTTCATTTGATTTGGTATTACATTCAAGTGATAATAGTAGAGAAAAATCAATTGAGCTAGGGACATCGAAAGGGTTTCCTGATCATTATCTATATAATATAGTAATGTTAGGAATTTTATATTTAATTTTTGATTTAAATCAAAATAATTTGTACTTACCTTCTTCAAGAGCAGGGTTACATTTACTTTATAAAGATTATTTTCTCAGTAAAGGTGACAGAAACTTTATGTTTCAATTAACAAATGAAATATCACAACATGAAGAAACAAGACTTACTAGGCCAGTATATCAATATTTACGATTTCTACAAAAATGGGAATTAAATGAAAATACAGTAAAAGAAAACACACAATTATTAAATTTTTTAGAAAATTATTT
Organism: uncultured Eubacterium sp.; assembly: GCA_904395785.1. GTDB lineage: Bacteria > Bacillota_I > Bacilli_A > Erysipelotrichales > Erysipelotrichaceae > Amedibacterium. The sequence goes on from CAJFOG010000172.1 coordinate 6,268, forward strand.
AATTGATGGACATTATCAGAAAGATATTTCTATTGAATATATTCCAAAAGATAGCACAGAATCCATTCCAATGTATTTAACCTCATCAATGATTTCAGAATTATTACCATATTATTACCTTATCGCTGGTCATGATTACCATTTGACAAATCATATTATGATAGATGAAGCAGAATCATGTTTGCATCCAAAGAAACAATTTGAATTGATAAGATTTTTGATTAGATTGATGAATCAAGAGAAGCACATTATTGTTAGTACACATAGTGATAGTATGGCAGCTAAAATTAACAACATGGTGTTAATTTCACATCAAGTGAATGAAACTGAAGATTTTAATGCGTTGCTATCAAAATATGGTCTAGAAAAAGAAGATATATTTCATAATATGAATATTAAAGTATATTCTTTTCATAATGAAAAAGATTATAGTTATGTGAAAGAATTACAATATGATGAGAAAATTGGGTTTAATTTTAATGGATTTGAAGATGCATTAACACAGTTATTAGATGAATCTAAGAAAATATTTAATATGTAGGGGGAGAATAATGGAAATTAATTCAAAAGTTTATCCTAATACTAAAGGAAATCTAATTGATAGGACACTATATCAAATATGTGCTGATTGTGAAATTGTCTTTGAGGAAAAACAAGATGATGACACAATAGATATTTTAAAGGTACAGTTTTATACTCAAGATAACCCATTATTTTTTTATGCGAAAGAATATATTCCAAGTATTGTTAGTAGTAGATGTGCAAAAGATGTAGATGTGTCGATTATAAGATTAGATAAAGAAACTAAATGTATTATTTATAAAGCAATTGATTTAAAAAGAAATTTAATTACAAACGCTAGAAGTAATGAATTACTTGATAATATTGATATAACTCATCGTACACTCTCGCATTTGGTTGCACAATGGAATGACTCATATACATATGCAAAATTATTTCAAATAGTATATCATTTTTATGATTTACAGTTTATTCCTTATGTTGTTACAAGAAATTATAGCAAAAATGAATTAGAACAACTGATAAATACTTATAAAAAACACCAAGAAGAGGATATACCTATACGAGGTATTTTAGCAAAAAAAAAAACAAATAAGAGATCTTAAAGTAAATAAACAAATTCAACTTTTACAAATGTTTTTAGAAGGTTTTGTTGAATTACATGAAGAGTTTTTCAATTATGAAATCTTATTATCTGAAGAAGGTCAAGATAATCAATTTATATATCATATGAATATAGAATAAAATATTAGAATTTATCAATTTAATTTTTTGAATGTGATAATAATGTAGAATTTTCAAGTTACTAGATTAACATAACTTGAATTCATATAAAAAGCATGGATAAGGCGAATTGTCTTGTTCATGCTTTTTGCTTATAACTATAATAAGAATCAGCAAGGTAAATAATGAAAAATGAAAAGAAAATAGAGAGATAAACATTAAAGAAAGTATGATAAAGTATCTAAATACATTGCGTATTAAATAAAAGTTTGTTATACTTTACAAGCAACTAGGGAGGTAATTATTATGAGAAAAAGAAGTATTGTATCTATTATTTTATTATCTTTTGTAACATGTGGGATTTATTCACTTATTTTATATTATCAAATGTTTTCGGATATTAATCGTGAATGTAGAGAAAATGATACAGCAGGAACAGATTTATTATTGATGATTATAACATGCGGTATTTGGGGTATTTATTGTATTTATAAGTATTCTAAGAAACTTGCAAGATTAGGATGTGATGATAATAGTGTCATTAATATTTTGTTATCTATTTTCAGTTTACAGCTTATCGCACTATGTATCATGCAAGATAGTATTAACCGTTACGTAGATGAACAATTTTAATGAATTTTTTACGTATAGTTAAAGGTGGAATACTTTGTATTATTTGTGTATTGAGTTTATGGTTGTTTGATGCACATTGTCCTTTAGAAAGTATCATAGGTATACCTTGTCCAGGGTGTAATATGTCTACTGCATTGTATTGGTTATTCATAAAACATGATGTAGAAACTGCATGGTTTTTTCATCCGGTTGTTTTCTTACTTATTCCATATTTGATATATGCAGGTATTGTTTGGATAAGACAAGATATACAAGGTTGGAGAAGGAAAGCGTTTCGATATATAAGTACGATATTTCTTACTATCTTAGTCATATGTTATGTATATCGAATGCTTACAGTATTTCCACAATGGCCAATGACTTATAATGAAGATGCTATAATAGTAAAGATTATGTCATTATTTTAAAGGGAATATCCCTTTTTTATTTAGATTGAGAGGTTTTATTTATGTTGAAAAAAAATCAAATAGTAGAGGGGAAAATTATCAAATTAGAAGAAGATTTATCTGGAATTATGATGGTAGGAAAAGATAAAGTATTCGTACGTCATGTGTTATTGAATGAGGTTGTCAGTGTTAAAATTATAAAAAAGATACAAAAAGGATATGTGGGAGAACTTGTTGCATATAAGAAACCATCGAAACAAAGAGCTAAAGTATCATGTGGGATATATGAGAAATGCGGTAGTTGTCAATTATTACATATGACTTATGAAGCACAAACCTCTTATAAAGAACAAATATTATCTAACTTATGTAAACAGCACAAATCGTTACAGTTAAAAAGTGTTGGTGTATTAGGAATGCAAGAACCATTTCATTATCGTAATAAGATAATTATCGGTTTTCAAAAAGGAAAAAACTGTAAGATACGTGCAGGATTTTATGAAGAGTTTTCACATCGTATTGTACCGTATCAAACATGTTTATTACATCCTTCTGTTTGTGATGAAATTGTTCAAACAATCGTAAGATTAATGGAAAAATTTAAGATTGAACCATATGAAGAAGATTATCGTAGAGGTTTATTACGTCATGTGTTGCTTCGTTATGGAGAAGAAACAAAACAAATTATGGTAGTGTTCGTACTTAACCAAAAAGTATTTCCTGCAAGAAAACAGTTTGTAGATGCATTATGCAAAGCACATCCTGAAATTACAACAATTGTCCAAAATGTGAATACAAGAAAGACAAGTGTAGTGCTAGGAGATGAAGAAAGAGTATTATATGGAAAAGGATATATTGAGGATGTATTATGTGGATATCGTTTCCGTATATCTTCAAAATCTTTCTATCAGATTAACCATACACAGACACAACGTTTATACCAAACAGCAATTGATATGTTAGAACTTACTGGTAAAGAAACATTATTAGATGCTTATTGTGGAATTGGTACAATTGGAATGTGTGCAAGTCAGCATGTAAAAGAAGTCATTGGTGTAGAAGTAAATAAACAAGCGATACAAGATGCGAAACAAAATGCGAAATTAAATCATATATCAAATATACGTTTTGTATGTGCGGATGCAAGTACGTGGATGCGACAAATGGCAAAAGAAGGGTTAAAACTAGATGTAGTAATCATGGATCCACCAAGAAGTGGTAGTGATGAACATTTTATTAAAAGTGCAGTATCTATGAAACCTAAAAAAATATTGTATATTTCATGTAATCCAATGACACAAATGCGAGATTTAGATTTATTTCAACGATATGGGTATCAAGGAAACGTTGTACAAGGTGTTGATTTATTTCCACATACGTTTCATGTGGAAAGCGTAGTATTGATGACTAAGGTACATAAGTAAAAGTATGAAAATGCTTGAAATATAAGGCTTTTCTAAGGGTTTGGACATAAATCCATGCCCTCGGACTTTTGGTGTATTGTGGCGGATACAAACCTTTGGATAGCTGGCCAACACATCGCCCGTGGGAAAAAAAACTGCGGGCGATTTTTTTGTATCTTTTCTATGAATTCTATTGATATTTATATCGAATTCCAATATAATAAATATAACGATAGACGATA
>CAJFOG010000173.1 GCA_904395785.1 uncultured Eubacterium sp.
TACTACCATTACCTAATATAAAATATGGAAGCTTGTATTGTTTACATAACACCAAAATAGTTTGTATTTCTTCATAGGATGAGGGTGTAGTAAAATAACGAGCATTACCTCCAATGTGTAAAGTACTATAAGATTTTAATGGTATATTTTCTTCTATTGATATTCCTTTTTGTTGACAAGCGTGAAAAAAATTCATGAAAATCATTCCTTTCTTAAGGTCATTATATAAAGTATATGTTCGTTCTACAAATGAAATGCCTATATGAAAAAGTATCATTTACTATAATTTATTTTTATAATACATATTACTTGCATTTATATGTAAGGTGCTGTATGATAGTAAGCAAGTGAAACATTCGTCGAAGGAGGAGCTTATATGCAAAATGTGTTTCTTGAACAGTTTTTAATGATTAGTGAGTGGAAAACATTAGGCTTTATCTTAGCATTTATTGTGATAGCATTGATTTTATGGAAACTTCCTAAAGAAAAGTTTAATTTTTCTAACCGTGTATTAATTGCGACTGTATTGGGGCTTGTGTTAGGGTTTGCTATGCAGGTGATTTCTGGTTTTTCAGATGATCCTTCTCAAATTACATTTGTAAAGGAAACAACATTATGGTATGGATTAATAGGGAAAGGTTTTATCAGCTTTATTCGTATGCTTGTTATTCCATTGGTAATGGTGTCAATTATCCATGTAATCTTGCATATGGAAGAAGGAAGTCATGTCCGTAAATTGGTACAACGTGGTATTTTAACTACAATGGGAATGGTAATGCTTTCTGCAATTGTAGGTGTAGTGATTGGAATTATTTTTCAAGTTGGAGGAACCCCTTCTATGCAAATTGCAGGGGAAGATGCTGCACAGATTAAAGAAGTTGTACCAGTAGTTACAACACTATTAAATTTAATTCCGTCAAACCCAGTAGAAGCGATGGTAAATAATAACATTGTAGGTGTTGTAATTTTCTCAACTTTTATTGGCTTAGCTGCAAGAAAAATGCAGAAAAAATATCCTGAAATTCTTCGTGTATTCTATGATTTAATTGATGCTTCTCATAAAATTGTAATCAGTATGGCTATGAGTGTGATTAAAGGAATGCCATATGGGGTATTGGCTTTATTAGCTAATACAATTGCACAACGAGGTCTAAGCAGTATTTTAGAGGTTGGTAAATTTATTTTATTAATTTATTTAGCATCATTTATTATGATGGTTGTACAGATGATTATGCTTGTTTTCTTCAAAGTGAATCCAATTATTTATTTAAAGAAAGCATTTTCAACATTATTATTAGCATTTACTTCAAGATCAAGTTTAGGTGTATTACCAGCTACAATTGATGTTTTAACAAAAGAATTAGGAGTAAGTCAAGGTACAGCAAGTTTTGTAGCAAGTTTTGGTACGACTGCTGGAATGCAAGGATGTGCAGGTATTTTCCCAGCATTATTAATTGTATATGTAGCAAATACAACAGGTGTTGCCATTGATTTTAGTATGGTATTAATGGCGATTCTTGTTATTACGATTGGTTCAGTTGGTATTGCAGGAATCCCTGGTACAAGTACAATGGCTGCAACAGTAGGTTTATCAGGTGTTGGTTTAGGAGCTTCTTTTGGATACATTACACCAATTTTAGCGATTGATCCAATTATTGATATGGTAAGAACAATGCTGAATGTAAGTGGATCTATGACGAATGCGATTATGGTAGATCGTCAATTAAATAAAATGGATATGAATGTATTCCAACAATCTACAACAGATCATAAATAAAGAAAAAACTGTAGCATGTGTTACAGTTTTTTCTTATAAAATGATATTTATATCTATTAGAAATAATTGACTTCTTTTTTTGTTCGCAGTATAGTTAGGTATAGTATAGGAAAGGGTGAGCGTACATGCATGTTTTAAAAAGATTATATCCATATTTAAAATTACAGAAAAAATTTATAGTAATTAGTTGTTTATGTATAGTATTAGAAACAATGTTTGAACTAATCATCCCAATGTTAATGGCAGATATGATTGATGTAGGTGTTGTAAATAAAGATAAAACTTATATCTTAATAAGAGGAGGGCTCATGATAATATGTGCTATACTTGCCTTAATATTAGGGATTTTTTATGCAAAATATACCGCAAAAGCAGGGTATGGATTTGCAGAAGCATTAAGAAAAGATGTATTTTCCCAAGTACAAACATTTTCTTTTAAGAATATGGATCAGTTTTCCAGTGCAAGCGTTATTACAAGATTAACAAGTGATATTACGATTTTACAAACAACGCTTACTACAGGGTTACGACCTTTTGTTCGATCACCTATTATGTTATTGACAGGTTTAGCCTTATCATTTGTTTTGAATAAGCAATTGGCGGTTGTCTTTTTTGTTGCGATTCCTATCTTAGCAGTAGGATTGTTTCTGATTGTATCAAAAGTTGGACCTTTATATAGAGGAATGCAATCAGCTATTGATCAAGTAAATACCATTGTACAAGAAAATTTAACAGCGATACGTGTAGTAAAGTCTTTTGTAAGAGATGAGTATGAAGAAATAAAGTTTGATCAAGTGAATAAGAATTTGCAACAAGCAAGTGAAAAGGCATTTCGTACATCTGTATGGAATTTACCATTATTTCAATTTGTAATGTATGCTAACATCATTAGTATTTTATGGTTTGGCGGTAATATGATATTTCAAGGAAGTATGAAAGTAGGAGAGTTGACTGGATTTTTAAGTTATGTATTACAAATATTAAACTCTTTAATGTTAATATCTAATGTTTTTTTGATGATAACACGATCAATTGCTAGCTGTGAGCGTATTGTAGAATTATTAGAAGTAACATCAGAGATAACAGATGACAATACTTCAACACATTGTATACAACAAGGAGATATTATTTTTCAAAATGTATTTTTTAAATATCAAGAAACAGCTGGGGAATATGTACTTCATAATATTAATCTTCATATACCAGCAGGAAGTAGTGTAGGTATCTTAGGTGGATGTGGAAGTGCAAAGACAACACTTGTACAGCTAATTCCAAGATTATATGATGTAAGTGATGGGAGTATTTATATAGATAATGTCAATATTAAAGATTATGCATTATCACATTTACGTACGAATATTGCGATGGTATTACAAAACAACACGTTATTTTCAGGTACAGTAAAAGATAATCTATTATGGGGAAATAAACATGCAAGTAAGAAGGATTTAGATTGGGCATGTGAAATTGCAGGTGTGAATGAGTTTATTCATAAATTTGAAAAAGGATATGATACTAAGATAGAACGTGGTGGTGTTAATGTTTCAGGAGGTCAGAAACAGCGTCTTTGCATCGCACGTGCTTTATTGTCACATCCTAAAATTTTGATTTTAGATGATGCGACAAGTGCTTTAGATGCAACAACGGAAGCGAAAGTTCAACAAGGATTAGCAAGCTTAAAACAAACAACAAAACTTATCATTGCCCAACGTATACAAAGTGTACAACATACAGATTTTATTATTATTTTAGATGAAGGACATATTCATGCGGTAGGAACACATGAACAATTACTAAAAACGAATGCAGTTTATCAAGAAATCTATGATTCCCAACAAGAAGGGAGGGGATTATAATGGCAAAACAAAGACCAAAAAATCTTAAAAGAACATTAAGTAAGTTTTTTATGTATATGGGACATTATAAAGTTTCATTATGTATGATAGGATTACTAGTCATTTGTAGTACAGGAGCAAACTTATATGGAACTTATATGTTACAACCATTAATTGATGAATATATCCTACCACAAAATACACAAGGCTTCACGATTATCATGATATTTATGGCAGGAATGTATTTAAGTGGAGTTATTTGCAGCGCAATATATAAACAATGGATGACACATATTGCCCAAAATATTACAAAAGAAATTCGACGTGATTTATTTCATAAAATGCAAAAGTTACCATTATCATATTTTGATACAACACCACATGGCGATATCATGAGTCGATTTACTAATGATTTAGATACATTACAAGATGCGTTAAATAATTGTTTTGATAATGTCATACAAAGTTTTATGATGATTGTTGGTACGATGATTGCGATTTATATATTAAATTGGAAGTTATCTATTATTGTAACAATATTTATGATAGGTATGTACTTTTTTATTAAGTTTTATAGTAAACGATCAAAATATTATTTTTCTCTACAACAAAAAGCAATGGGAGATATGAATGGTTTTATTGAAGAAATGATAGAGGGAAATAAAGTAGTGAAAGTATTTCATCATGAAGATGAAATATACAAAAAATTTTTAAAGAAAAATGAAGCAGTAAAAACAGCAGGTATGCATGCATTTACGTATAGTGGTAGAACCATTCCTACCGTTGTATCAATGTCTTATTTTAATTATGCGATTGTTGCGATGATTGGTGGTTTTTTTGCTATTTCAAATGAGATTGCTTTAGGAGCTTTAGCATCTTATTTAGTATATGTTAGACAAACAGCATTACCTGTAAATCAATTTACACAACAATTAAACTTTTTGCTTGTTGCAATTGCCGGAGCGGAAAGAATTTTTATGATGATGGATGAAATAGATGAAGTAGATACAGGAACTGTAAGAATTGCAAAGATGAATCAAGATACTGACCATAAACAATTAGTTTGGAAACAACATAATGAAGTGAAAGAAATTAAAGGTTATGTTCGATTTGAACATGTAGTTTTTGGTTATAAGCAAAATCAAACAGTATTAAAAGGTATTGACTTATATGCGAAACCTGGACAAAAAATTGCCTTTGTAGGAAGTACGGGAGCTGGTAAAACAACGATTACAAATCTTGTGAATCGTTTTTATGATATACAACAAGGGCGTATCTTATTTGATGGTATCGATGTGAAAGATATAAAAAAATCAGATTTAAGACGTTGTATGTCAATTGTTTTACAAGATACGCATGTATTCACAGGAACCATTAGAGAAAATATTCGTTATGGTAATTTACATGCTACTGATGAAGAGGTAATTGCAGCTGCTAAATTGGCAAATGCACATAGTTTTATTAAACGTTTACCAAAAGGCTATGATACGATATTAACAGGTGATGGAGAAAATTTATCTCAAGGACAACGTCAATTATTAGCGATTGCAAGAGCGGCGATTGCAGATCCATATGTATTAATCTTGGATGAAGCAACCAGTTCCATTGACTCTAGAACAGAAAAACTCATTGAAGAAGGAATGGATAAATTGATGGAAGGAAGAACAGTTTTTGTGATAGCTCATCGATTATCTACTATTCGTAATGCCGATGCAATTATGGTGTTGGAACAAGGAGAAATTATAGAAAGAGGAACGCATGAGGAGTTGTTAGAAAAACAAGGAAGATATTATCAACTGTATACAGGTCAGTGTGAATTAACATAAGATATTATTAGATAAATGGCAATGTTTTACTTGATGAATGTATCTTAAGATAATGATAATAAATAGCATATATTGCTACCGGGCAGTGTTTTGTATATATTCCAATAGGTCTTAGAAGGAATATATATGAAACACTTTATGTTTTATAAAAGGAGGTATTGAATGTTTCGTTATATGAGAAGAAGTAAGCAGGTATTAACAAAAGAAGCAAGTATTGAAATTTTAAATAGAAATACATCAGGTGTATTAGCACTATACGGTGATCATGCATATCCTTATGCAGTCCCTTTAAATTATGTATATAGTAATCAAAGAGTATATTTTCATAGTGCAAAATCAGGGCATAAAATAGATGCGATTAAGCAACATTCGAAAATATCTTTTTGTGTCATAGATCAAGATGAAATAATACAGGAAGAATACACAAGTTATTTTCGTAGTGTCATTGTGTTTGGACAAGCACGTATTGTGGAAGATGTAAAAGAAAAGCAAGAAGCATTGATTTTCTTAGCTAATAAATATAGTCCTGATTTAACAATGATGCAACATGAAGATACAATTCATAAAGAGTTTGATTTTGTTAGTATTATTGCGTTAGATATAGAACATATATCAGGCAAAGAAGCTATTGAATTAATTGAATGAAAAAATCTAAATAAGGAAAAGGAGGTAGTAATTAACACTACCTCCTTTTGATGAAAAGTTTAAGAATTAAAGGTATCTTTGGCAGTTACGAACGCAACGGCGGTATTGACAACGGTTGCATCCACAACTAGATTGGCTATGGTGGTGACATCCACATCCACTGTGACTATATCCTGTACCACATGAGCTAGTTCCTGCTCCACTTCGATTGCATCCAGAATTGCATCCGCATCTATCTTCAAATGCCTCTGCGATAGAAACTAAATCAGCAGCGTTTGCAGCCTCCTCACTTAAATTTTGTAATGCATTACGACAACGGTTTAAAGAACGGTTAGTTCCCCAATTTTGAGTATAGTTACCTCCATAGTAATAATTTGAACATCTGTTACACATAATTAATACATCTCCTTTCATCTGGGAAGTCTTTATCAACTTCACACTGTATCCTATGTTAAAATTCATTTTTGGTCGTGATACAAAACCATATTTACAAAAAACTTTGCTTTTTATAAAATGTAACTGTTATAATGAATTAGAAAGGATGAAGAAGATAATGAAAGTATATTTAGCAGGAGCATTATTTAATGAAGCAGAAATAGCACAACGATTAAAAGAAGGAAAACTATTAAAAGAAAGATTTCCTCAATTATCTATATTTAATCCAATTGAACAACCATTTAATGAGCACAAAGAAAAATTACCAATACCACAAGAAATTTTTTATGCAGATACTAAAGCTGTGAGAGAATGTGATATATTTATTGCAGATTTGACTAATGAAGATGCTGGTGTAATGGTTGAATTAGGTATTGCGATTGAAAGAAAAGTA
>CAJFOG010000174.1 GCA_904395785.1 uncultured Eubacterium sp.
ATATCTTTACTATCCTTTGTCACATCAAAAAACTCTGCCATCATACTCATATTCAATGTCTTCCCAAATCTTCTTGGTCGCGTAATCAGGGTTACTTCATTTTTTCTCTCTATAAATTCCTCAATCATTTTACTTTTATCTACTACATAATAGTCTTTTTCTCTTAATTTTTTATAATTTGATACCCCTATCGGTAATGCTTTCTTCATACTATCACCTGCTTTTTACTTTATTATATCACAGCTTTAAGATAAAAAATAACACTGATAGTATAACCTTACCTTTTATTCTTATTTATTCACAAGAAGTAAATAAAAAAGCAATAACCTAAAATCTTTTTGTAATTTCTGCTACAACTTCTTGACGTTTATATAAGTAAAAAGCAACCATCACAGTTGCTTCTTACTTTAAATTTGTAGAGTATGATTTCAAAGAAATACTTACTTGCATGATCTCAGTTATACTTAACTTTGACATCCTAATCCCTAATTTAAAATGAAAATGATTTAAGACTATCCTTTCATATTATCGCCCTTACGAACTACATCATATTGTTCTTGAGATACATTTAATGGTAAAGTTACTATAGCTAAACATCCAACAAGTAACAATGTTCCTAATAATTTCTTCATGAGATTTACACCTTCCTTTTAGTTCCTTAAACACTATTTATTTAACATAAAAGATTGTATAACACAAATAAAGTATAAAAAGGGGTAAAAAAGTTAATGTAACCGATTTTCATTATGCAAAAATTATATTTTTAAATTCCTCTATAAAACGTATATAGCTAATATAACTTCCACTTTGATTACTTAACAAATATAACTCATCACGTATAATTTTCACATAAGTTTGATCATATTCAGTTAAATACGGTTTAACTTTTTTCATTAAAAATTTCATATTTTTCTCAACACCACGTTCTATGCCTTTAAAATATTCGTATAATGCAAGGTCTAATTGATCCTCTTTTACAACATACTCATCTAAAAACCAATCACTTCCAAATGGTTGATTCAACATATGTGCACAATAACACAATTTAATCACATTATGTTCAACATGTCGATTTCTATATAATAAACGATATTCTTCAGTAAATCTCTTTACTTGTTCATATTCATTTAATAATATATAACGATTCGCTAAGTTTAATAATAACATTCCCTTCGTTGTTTTATTTTTATCACATTCATCTAACATTGCTTCCATTTTTTTTAAATATATTCTACATAGTTCTTCATCTACTCGTAATGTGATACTACTTAAAATTACATACAAATACCCTAACTGACTTTTGCTTCCTAAGCTATTTGTTTTTGGTTCAATTCTAATTAAATGTGTATATGCTCTTAGTTTTTTACCATTTTCATATAATTGATTCGCAAAATTAATCTGATTTGGTAGATAATTTGAATTAGAAAAATTATATGTATTCATTAATTCAAATAATTTTTCTTGCGTAGAACCACTCGCATAAATGTATAAAAAATCTAATAATATTTCTTTACAATGTTTTGTAAATAGTGGAACAAGTTGAAATAACTTTTGATAATCATCTTCTTTTAAATTAACTCCTTTTTTATAATAGTTATGAAGCTTTATTAAGAAGTAAAAACATTCATGATAGTATGCACAAACATTATAGTTTTCTAACATTTTAATTATGTTTTCCATACGAATACATGCTACATCTATTTCATCTTTTTCCATAACACAGTATAAATTATATATTTCTCTTTCTAACTCTTCATCTAAAGAATTAGAAATACAAACAGGTATTCCTAATTTTTGGTATATTTTTGGTAATGTTTTTTCATTTACATAGGTTTTTCGTCGTTCTACTTTGTTAATAGTCACAAGTGATATTAACCATTTATTAGTTTCTTGATCATAATAAGTTTCTTTTTGTGTTAGATTTTGTTGTTTTCTATATATTGGCAACAAAAAATTAAGACGATACACCCACTCTTTGCTTAATCTCATATAGCAGACCCCTTTCATGACGAATTATACGTAAAAAAACAGGATATCCCTGTTTTTATGCATATGTTCGTACTGGTAGTACTAATTGTAAAACTGAATCATCATTTACTGAACGAATAACAAATGGTTTCATATCTCCACATAAACTAAATGTTACTAAATTACCACCAATTGCTTTAATTGCATCAAATACATAACGACCATTACAACTAATTTCTAATGCATCTCCTGTAAAACTTGCACTATTTAATACTTCCATAGAAGAACCAACTTCAACAGACTTACTAGATAATACACATTCTTGTTCGCTTAATGAAAACTTGATAATAGAAACACCATCATTTTTAATAAAGCTTGCACGATCAATAGCATTCAATAAATCATGAGAATCGATTGTTAACTCATAATCAAATGTTAATGGTATTAAACGATCTGTTTCTGGGTATACTCCATCTATTAAACGTGTTTGAATAATTGTATTATGTATTCTAAATTGCGCTTTTTTATCATTTACTGCAATTTCTACAAGTCCTTCTCCTTCTAATGTTTTCACAACCTCATGTAATGATTTTGAAGGAATAGTAATATTAAATGTTAACTCTTCTTCAATATCAATAGTTTTCTTAGCTAAACGATAAGAATCTGTAGCTACACATTGTAATGTATTACCATTACAGTTAAAATTAACCCCTGTTAACACAGGTCGTGTTTCTTTATCACTTGTCGCAAAACTTGTTTGTAAGATTACTTTCTTTAATACATCAGCATTTAATGTAAAACATTCAGATGGTTTAGAAAAATCTATTGCTGGATATTCTTCAGCTCTCATTCCATTAATTTTAAATTCTGCAGTGTTTCCTGAAATTTTTGTAAGAGATCCATCAATCATTTCTAATTCGATTTCAGATGCATCAATTTTACGAACAATATCTAATATATATTTAGATTCAATGACAATAGAACCCATATCACGAATTTCTAAAAAACATTCATCATTTTTTTCTACTTTAGTTTGTATAGAAACATCAGAATCACTACCAGTTAATACTAGGCAATCTGTATGAGCTTCAATTTTAACACCAGAGAATGCAGGTAATGGTGAAAAATTAGAAATAGCTCTAGATGCAACAGATAGTGCATTATAAAATTCTTTTTTACTTACTTTAAAATACATGAGTAAAAACTCCTCTCTTAATATATATCTTAATTAAATAAATAATAATAAGGATGTGGAAAATGTGGAAAAGTTCCAAATACCCTTAAAATATACATATATTCTATCAAATTTCTATGTGGATGAAAAGTTGAAAGACGTGGATAATTTAATTTGATATCCCTAATTTTTGTTCAATTTGCATAACTGCTTGTTGGAACGTTTTGTTATCTTTTAATAATTTATTCATCTTCTCATAGCTTGACATAATTGTAGAATGATCTCGATTTCCAAATTCGAATCCTATCTTTACAAAAGGGATATGTAAATGTCTACGACACAAGTATACAGCAATATGACGAGCATTGGCGATATTTTTTGTACGAGATTTTGACTCTATTTGGGTTTTTGTTAAACCATAATAATCACAAACAACATTTTTGATTTTATCTGGTGTTAATTCATCCTCAGTCGCAACTGTCGGATTTTCTTTAAATATTTCTTTTACAAATTCTAAATGAATAGAATCAGGATTGTATAATACTGCTTTAAACATTAATTCATTTAAAGCCCCCTCTAATTTACGAACATCGCTATTAAAACGTGTCGCAAGATAGTCTAATACTTGATCTTCAATCATAATTTCTTCTTTTCTATATTCTAATTTTTTTAGAAGAATTGCTTTGGCTGTTTCAAATTCAGGTGAACCAACAGAAACTGTTAATCCACTGGAAAATCTTGAAATTAAACGATTTTCGATTCCTTTCAAATCAGAAGGATGAATATCACTTGTGATAACAATTTGTTTATTGTCATTTACTAATTTATTGTATAAATTAAAGAAAATTTCCTGTGATGTACTTTGTCTTAAACGTTGAATATCATCAATAAGTAAGTAATCCACACTACATATTTTTTCCTTTACATCTTCTACATTTTTGTTTTTCATTGCCTCAATTAACAATGTAACAAAGTCTTCACTATATATATATAACACTTTTTCGTTCGGTTTATTCTGTTTAACATAGTTACCAATAGAATGTAATAAGTGAGTTTTCCCCAATCCAGAATTTCCATATATGAATAAAGGATTATTAAACTGTCCAGGATAATAACATACACTCATTGCAGCCGCAAACGCTTCCTGATTACTTTTTCCCTGTACGAAACTATCAAATGTATAATCCTTTTTTATTTTATCCTCAAATAATATTTCATTACGACGCTTTACAACAGATGTAGGTTGTAGTAAATCTACTTCACTTTGTAGCATAATCTGACAAGAAGTAGGTTCTTCTAATACTTCAGAAAGTTTTTCTTGTATCAATTGAATATAAGTCATCATAATTTGCTTATTGATTTTAAAAGGTACAACGATTGTCGCAAGACCAGAATCTACATCATAAAGCTTAGAAGACTTAAACCATACGCTAAAAACTGTCTCATCAAAGGCATTACTGTTTTTAAGCATATCCAATGTACGATCCCACATTTGTTCTAACTGAATACTTGAATATGTAGACATAATAAAACTCCTTTTCCTCTTTCGTATATTTTACTATACTTTGTGGAAAAAAACTATTGAATTTCGCTAAAGTAAAGTTTTTCCACAGGAAAAATAATATATAATATGATATCTATAGGGTTTTATTTAATATCCACAGATTTCCATAAGGAAAACTTTTGAAAACTTTACTATGGAAAACTCATAAGTGTGGAAAAGGGGAAAACATATAAAGCTTAATTTTACTTATAAACAAGATAAGGTAAAGAAAAATATGATAAATATAGGCTAATATTTAATTTTCTACAGAATCAACATATCGTGGAAAACCTATCTAAAAAAGTAATGATTTTTATGTGGAAATTGTGTGGAAATATGTAATCAAAAGTTTTACAGTGGAAATCTTTCTACATATGCATACTTTCGTTCGCCTTTTTTATACAAAAGCTATCCATATGATGACATAGTCAAAATTAAAAATTTGTCGAAATAATAGATGAACAAAGAATAAAATGAACATGTAATCATGCATATAATTTATTAGTATATATATGATACGTTTAAGGAATTGTAAAAATAAATATAGAAAGTCTAACTCCTCTTGACTATTTCATAGGAATAAATCATAATATCTAAGGTTTATCTCATAATTTATACAATTATAAATTCTATTTTATGTAACCTGACTTTTGAGTTTACTAATAAAACATGGTGCTAACTCTCGAATTTGTGAGTTAGCACCTTTTTAATTTTGGCTTCACTTAAGA
>CAJFOG010000175.1 GCA_904395785.1 uncultured Eubacterium sp.
AATAGAAGAAAAACGATATCAAGAAGGAATTCAAGCAAAAGGATATTTAACATCCATAGGCTACGGAATATCCTTCTATAAGAAGCAATGTTACGTAAGAAAAAGCGAATAAATATGAAATCCCTCAAATAGGGTTTGAAGGGTTATACATTTTCTCTTTCTATCATAGCATAAAATTAAATAACCGTGTAAGCTGAGTTGGTTTTTCTCAACTTACACGGTTTATATTACACTCTCGATTATAGAAAAATAGGCAAGTAACCTTAAAAATGAGTACTTGCCTTTTTGCGTATTCTAACTCAATACATATATTTTTTTATGAAATATTAGACCTTAAATAATTATTGCTGAGAAAAATTACTTATACATTTTTCTTGTCAAACTCTTTTTTATAACGTTTTAATTCATAAATCTTATCTGCTTGATTTGCGACAGTAGAAGAATGGGTAACCATAATAACACATTTTCCTTGTTCTTTTAGTTGTTGGAAAATTTTTATGATTTCATCTTGTGTTTGTGCATCTAAATTTCCTGTAGGCTCATCCGCAAGAATTACTTTTGGGTCATAACTTAAAGCTCTTGCGATTGCGACACGTTGTTGTTGACCACCAGAAAGCTTTAAAATTCTTCGATTCATTTCCTCTTCGTTTAAACCAACCATATTTAATAGTTCTATTGCTTGTTTTTTCTTATCATCAAGTTTTACATTCGCAATATCCATAGATAACATAACATTTTCTAAGGCAGTTAGTTTTGTAAGCAGATTAAAACTTTGAAAGATAACACCAATGGAATGACTACGATAATAATACATATCCATATCTCTTAAGTTTTTACCTTCAAAATAAATATTACCTTCTTGTGTTTTTGCTAAACCTGCTAGTAAAGATAGTAGTGTTGTTTTTCCTGCACCAGAAGGTCCAATAATCGCATAGGAAGTATGTTCTTCAAATTCCATATTTAAATGGTTAAGAACAGGTGTTTTTTCATATTGAAAACATATATCTTCTAATTTTAATATACTCATATTATACCTCCTTATTAATCTCGATTTGTAAGAATCATGAGTGGATCATAACGCATGATAAAGATAAGACCTGCAGCACTACTTATGAATACTAAGATGAATGTTAATCCTATCATCTGTATAATTACTTGTAAGTTCATTGCTTCACTTACACTAGTAACATAGGATATATTAGATGTAGCAGGACGTTGTGTTGGTTTTGATTGTTGTGTCTGTATTTCAGGTGCATTTTGTTGAAAACTATTCGCATCAGGGCGTGAGAAGTTTTGTTCCATACGATTATTTGTAGATTGATTAGATTGTATTTGGTTTTCTAATAATGCATTTGTAACTGGAATACTTGTAAGTGCACCGATACCTACTCCAAGTAATACTGCAATTCCTGCAATAATAAACATCTCACATAAAAATTGACAAGCAACTTTTAGTTTCTTCATACCAATTGCGCATAAGATTCCAATTTCATATTTACGTTCACGAATACTGAATATATTTAATACGAATAAGACGATACCACCAATTGCCAATACTACCACAACAAAGTATAAAGCATATGTGGATAAATTTTCTAAAGGTAATAGACTTTGTTCAAAAGATGTTAAGTCACTAGATGTAACTGTATAACTTTCATCTAACCCTTTATTATGGCAATCTTCTTCAAATTTTTCATAGTCTTCTACTGTTTGGAATACATATGTTCCATTTGTTTTAATTGTAAAATCATAGTTATCCGCAATACTTTGTAAACTAGCATAACTCATATAAATTTGATTTGCTTGATCAATATAATTCATTCCACCAGGACCTTGTGAGATTGATGTATTTGAAGATGATTCATAAATACCTACAACTGTTACCTTAATTGTAGTATCTTCATCACTTGGATCTGTGAATGTAATTGTATCATTTACAGTAATATCATTTAGGGAAGCTAATTCTGAGCTAATAATTGCGCTAGCATCACTTGTACCTTCTTGAAACATAGATCCTTCACTTATTGTGTTAGTTCCATCTATAAAACTTGTCATTGCCTCATCACTACTATATCCTGTAATTGTGAAATCTCCTGAACTAGAAGAAGGCATATTTCCGCCTTTTCCACCTTGTATACCACCAGGTGCAGCACTTTGTGATTCTACTGCTTCTAAATCATCATTTCCATTTAATGATATACTACCTGTATAGTAAAAGCTTTTTACATAAGAACTATCTGCATATGTCTGTAATTCTTCTAATGATAAAGATTGCATAGAACCTAGTGCTTCTTTCATCATTTCTCTTCCATCTTGTGAAGAAGAGTTTTCACGAGCTTGTTCCATGATATATTCTCTATTCATTTCTATTTGTGCTGTGATATTTGTAAGTTCCATACTTGCTTCTTTACTTGTCTTTGCAGCTTGTTGGATGGATAAGCCTATACAAGAGCTTAAAGCTAAAATTAATAAGATAATACCGATTAAACATGAGCGAACTTTACTACGCCATATATTACGTAGTGCATTTTTTATAATATACATAAAATCCTCCTTTATCTGTTGAAATTATATATAAGTAACATGATTTCCTCATGATGAGAATGTGAAGTATAAGTGAATATGCAAGTGAAAATATGGTATAATAGGTCGGAAAGATTAGGTGATTTTATGAAATTTACACAAATACCATTACATCAAGATATATATAAAGCATTAGATAAATTAAATTATCATGAAATGTTTCCTGTACAAGAAAAAGTTATTGGAAAATTACTTCAAAATAAGGATATGATAGTAAAGTCAAAAACAGGAAGTGGGAAAACTGCAGCTTTTGTGATTCCTCTAATTTCTAATATTGAATGGGAACAAAAAGAGCCACAGGCTTTGATTTTAGCACCTACACGAGAATTAGCATTACAGATTAAAGAAGAAACAGATTTGATAAGTACATATCGTAGATTAAAAACGGTTGCGATTTTTGGAAAACAACCTTATAAACAACAAATGTTAGATTTAAAACAAAGAACACATATTGTGGTAGGAACGCCAGGACGTATATTAGATCATATAGAAAAAGGGACATTGTCATTATCAAGCATTCGCTATGTTGTGATAGATGAAGCCGATGAGATGTTGAAAATGGGCTTTATTGAAAAAGTATCTACCATTATCGAGCATATTACATATCCACATACGACTTGTTTATTTTCGGCGACAATGCCTCAAC
This sequence comes from uncultured Eubacterium sp., assembly GCA_904395785.1. Classification (GTDB taxonomy): domain Bacteria; phylum Bacillota_I; class Bacilli_A; order Erysipelotrichales; family Erysipelotrichaceae; genus Amedibacterium. The sequence continues at coordinate 3,230 of CAJFOG010000175.1, forward strand.
AAGTTCAAGATTTAGCTCAACGGTTTTTAAAAGATGCAGAGTATGTGGAAATTCAACAATCACAAGAAGTGAATGAACAAGTTCATCATTATGCGTATCAAGTCAAAGAGAAAGAAAAAATGATGATGTTGGAGAAAGTGCTTGTGAAACAACGTCCAGAAACTGCGATTATCTTTGCGAATACCCAAGAAAAAGTAAAAGATATATGTGATAGATTATATGATTTAGGTATCAGTGTGGATAAAATTCATGGTGGTATGTTACAGGAAGATCGTATACAAAATATGAAAGACTTTAAAAGGGGTAGTATTCGTATATTAGTTGCGACAGATGTAGCTGCCAGAGGATTAGATATACAAGATATCTCGTTAATTATCAATTATGATATGCCATGGAAACCAGAAACATATATTCATCGTGTAGGAAGGGCAGGAAGAGCTAATACCACAGGAACTGCGATTTCTTTTATTAATGAATATGATGAAATTAGGCTACAAGAATTAGAAACATTTATAAAACAATCATTAGTGATAAAAGACAGTTACGAGTTATTGGATATGGAAGTTACAAAAGAAGATTTTCTAAGTTTGGGTACAGAAATTCAACAAAAAGAGGAAAAGGGAAAAGAATTAACACAAGAGAAATTTAAATTATACATAGGAGGAGGGAAAGCGAAAAAGATTCGTGCAGGAGATATCGTAGGGGCAATTTGCGAAATTGATGGTGTGAATGGGGAAGATATTGGTGTAATACAAGTACAAGAACATCAAACATATGTGGATATCTTAAATGGGAAAGGGTTACTTGTATTAGAAGCACTACAACATAAAATGATTAAAAAGAAAAAGTTAAGAGTGGAACAAGCGATAGAGAAATAAGAGAAAACCTCATACCCAATGATGGATATGAGGTTTGTATTTATATGAATGTTTCTATAAGTGTTGTTAGTTAAAATAATATCCTTTAAAATCGTACTTAAATACACGATAATTTGTTTTATCACCAGGTAAGCTAAAGGATTGAATAAGATTATGTTCGGCATCATATTCTTGGAATACTTTACCATCACCACTGTTAATAACAGTTGTATTTGTAAGGTTTTGAACACTAGATACATAACTTGAAAATGGGATAGAGAAAGAATCTACTAACGTATATGTTTGTGTAGTTTCATCTACTAAATATTTATAGTAATAACTTGATTTATCTTCTTGATCTATATCAGTTACAATACCATCTAATAGTGTCCAATCAATCGAAGAATTAATTAGACTTATTCCAAAGTTATTATTGAACATATATAAGTAGTATTGACCATCTGCTAAGCTTTCATCTTCCACATAAGTGATACAGTGTTGTCCAGCCTGTGAAAAGAATTCATTGGCTTTTTCATACACATAAGAAGCATAATCTGTATTACTCCATATAGTTTCATCCGCAAGCATATATTCTAATGTTGGATTTGTGTAAACATCTTTAATTTTAATAATCGTACTTGTCTCTCTAGAACTTAATAAAAGTGAATCATCATCTACCCATTGTAAAGTATTAATATGCATCCAGTCCCAATCTTTATCATCTTTGGAAGATGTTGTTTCTTTATACGTTGGTAAAATATCACCTAAATCAATCACATGATCAATTTCACCAGTATCTTTGTTGATCGTAATAATATGATCTTCTACTGTTTCATCGTTTGTATCTGTCGCAAGGACGACAAAGTTTCCATCATTGTCCCATATAAAATCATGATGTAATTCATAGTCTTTTAAATCATATAGATTTGTAACTTGACCTAGCGCATTTATTTGCGCAATTTTTTGTTTAGATACAGTAACATACATAGAAGTATCATTAAACAACAATCTAACACTTAAATAGTTTTCAATAGGTATTTCTCCTCTTAGAATACCGTCATTATCATAATAGTACATATAAGGACTGTCTTGAAAAGGACTACCTAATATTGCATATAAACCATCTGCTACTGATTGTGTACTAGTACCTGTTGTTTTTTCTAATGTTAAAGGTTCTTTTCCTTTTAATGAAGGACCATCTATTGTGAAACTATGCGTAGATGTAGATTGATCTTCATATGTGAAAGATAAAGTCACAGTGTTTTCCATATTAGGTATTAAACCTATGATTTGGTATGTGTGTGTTTGTTGATAAGAAGAAGATAATGTGTTTGAATAATCACGAATTGTTTTATCATCTACATGTATTGTATAAGAAACTGATGCAGCTTTTTCTGTTTCAAAATATACATATAGTGATGTCGTATTTGTACCAAAAGGATTTATAATGAATAAAGGGTTTTGCTCAGTATATGTGTTACTTGTTTGTAGGGTTTGTATTTCTTGATAAATACTTTGTTGTGTTGTTAAGTCGTATACTGTTTCATTACTAACTTTTGTGGAAAGTGTAGTTGTGTCATCATCATGATGATAATACACAAACATGATGAATAAGATTGTACATAGTGTACAAAAAGCTAATAAGAAATAGATTAATTTTTTCATATAATCACCAACTATAGTATAAATAAGTTATGTGAACATCTATTGAATAAAAAGTGAAGGTATCACAAAGAATTTGTGAATAAAAAAGAAGTCTAAGGCGACTTCTTTTTATTAACGATGATATAATTTTTTTGTTTGGTAACGATCTTCACAAGTTAGGTTTACATTTAATTTGCGGAATGTATTCGCATCTACTTGTGACAAGATTACAGAGCTATGTGCTTCACAACCTTTTAATTTAGCTAACTGTTGTAGTGCTAGGTGAGATACAGGGTTTGTTGTTGCGCTAATACTTAATGCGATTAATACTTCATCTGTATGTAATCTTGGATTATGATTACCTAATGTATTAATTTTTAACTTTTGAATTGGCTCTATAATATTTGGAGAGATTAATGGAATTTCATCATTGATGTTTCCTAATACTTTTAAAGCGTTTAATAATGCAGCAGCACTAGCTCCTAATAAAGAAGTAGTCTTTCCTGTAATAATTCTTCCATCATTTAATTCAATTGCGACAGCTGGTGCATTTGTTTGTTCTGCTTTTTGTAATGCAGCGCTAACACATAAGCGATCTTCAGGGCTGATATTAGCTTGAGACATGATGATTTCAATTTTATGCACTGTATTTTCATCTGTATGTCCTGTTTTCACATCAGCTTTTGCCTTATAGAAACGACGTACGATTTCACGATTACTTGCTTCTTTCGCAGCTTCATCATCAAATATACAGTAACCTGCCATATTAACTCCCATATCCGTAGGAGATTTATATGGGCTTTCTCCTAGTATTTTTTCAAACATTGTATTTAATACTGGGAAAATTTCTACATCACGATTATAATTTACTGTAGTTTCTCCATAAGCTTCTAAATGGAAAGGGTCAATCATGTTGATATCGTTTAAATCAGCAGTTGCAGCTTCATATGCTAAGTTGACTGGATGTTTTAGTGGAACATTCCAAATAGGGAAGGTTTCAAATTTTGCATAACCAGCTTTTACTCCACGTTTATGTTCATGGTATAACTGTGATAAACATGTTGCCATTTTACCAGAACCAGGTCCTGGAGCTGTCACTACAACTAGTGGTTTTGTTGTTTCAATATATTCATTTTTCCCATATCCTTCATCAGATACGATGTGAGGGATATTGTTTGGATAACCAGCAATAGGATAGTGTAAGAATACTTGTACACCTAATTTTTCTAAATGAGTTTTGAATGCATCTGCAGAAGATTGGTTTGCATATTGTGTAATTACTACACTTCCAACATATAATCCACATGAGCGGAATGCATCAATTAAGCGAAGAACTTCTACATCATATGTGATACCAATATCACTACGAATTTTATTTTTTTCAATATCACTTGCACAAACAGCAATGACTACTTCTACTTGTTCTTTTAGTTGAAGTAACATTTTTAATTTACTATCTGGTTGAAAACCAGGTAATACACGCGAAGCGTGGTGGTCATCAAATAATTTACCACCGAATTCTAAATAAAGCTTGTTGTCGAATTTTGAAATACGTTCTAAAATGTGTTCAGATTGCATTTTTAAATATTTTTCGTTATCAAATGCTAATTTTCTCATGATATTCACTCCTTCCAAATAAAACACTTGCATTATTATATCAAATATCAGTACATATGACTAACAAAATTATAAATATTTTCTTAAATATGCAATTTTTTTGATTAGGTTTTTTCTTAATATTCCAGTTGTTAGGAAATGAGTAAAAGGAATTGAGAAAAAGTTATAAAAACAATGGCTATTACTAGTAAAATGAATTATAATAATAGTGTTTTTACTCTGATTGAAAGAGGCAACTATCACATATGATAGTTTATATAATAGAATATACTGGAAGGAGATTTCGTAATGGAAGAAGTAATAAAAATAGAAGGTGGACATAAGTTAAATGGTACGGTACGAATAGGGGGTTCCAAAAATGCCACAGTAGCTTTAATCCCAGCTTCCATTCTAGCGAATGGACCGGTAACAATTTGTGGAGTTCCTAGTATTTCTGATGTGGACTCTTTATCCGTATTGTTGCGTGATTTAGGTGTATTGGTAGATGTAAGATCATCAGACACAATTGTCATAGATCCTACCAAAATGGAAAATAAACCATTAGTGCATGATGCTGTGAATAAGTTAAGAGCTTCCTATTATTTTATGGGTGCATTATTAGGTAAATATGGATATGTAGAAATTCGTATGCCTGGGGGATGTTATTTAGGTCCTCGTCCAATTGATTTGCATTTAAAAGGTTTTGAGGCCTTAGGGGCAACTGTAAAATATGATCATGGATCTTATATTCTAGAAGCAAAAGAGTTAATAGGAAATAAAATATTTTTAGATATCGCAAGTGTTGGAGCGACAATTAATATTATGATGGCTGCTGTACATGCGAAAGGTAGAACAACGATTGAAAATGCTGCGAAAGAGCCTGAAATTATAGATGTAGCGACATTATTAAATAAAATGGGTGCACAAATACGTGGAGCAGGTACAAATGTGATTACGATTGATGGAGTGGAAGAATTAAGTGGTTGTTTCCATGAAATTATTCCTGATCGTATAGAAGCAGCAACATATATCGTTCTAGCAGCAGCAGCAGCACAGAAATTGGTTGTGGAAAATATTATACCTCATCATTTAGAGTCATTATTAAGTAAATTAACTGAAATTGGAGTAGATATGGAGGTAGATGTAGATCGTGTAACGATTAAGGGAAGTTTAGAAAACTTACGCTCTACAGATATTAAAACATTACCATATCCAGGGTTTGCGACAGATATCCAACAACCATTAACTGCTTTACTAACACAGGCAAATGGACAATCTATTGTGACAGAAACCATTTATACTGAACGCTTTAAACATTGTTATGAGCTGTCAAAAATGGGTGCAAACATTCATGTGATGACACCAAGTTCATTTGTGAATGGTCCAACTCCATTATCAGGAGCAGAAGTAGAAGCTACAGATTTGCGTTGTGGAGCATGCTTAGTTATTGCCGGATTAATTGCCGATGGTGTAACGACAATCCGTAATATTTATCATATTGAAAGAGGATATGAGCACATTATTGAAAAATTAACAGCGATTGGTGCGAAAATTTGGAGAGAAAAACTATAATGTTGATTAAAAGTGTTCTTGATAAAAAGAGCACTTTTTTACATAAAAATAAAGTATCATATGATACTTTGTAAGGTGAAAAAATGATTAAACATTTATATAGTTTATGTTATAGTAAAAAGTACTAGGAGGAATTATATGAAAAAAATATTAGGTATCATAATGACACTTACTTTATGTGTATTTGTGAGTGGTTGTAAAAGCGATGAAGCAGATAAAGCTTATGCTGTTACGGTAAACGGTGTAAATATTGTTGTTGGGGAAACAAAGATGGAAGCCTTAAAAGATAGTGAATATTTGAGAGAAGTGAATTTTGATCAAATGTTACAAAAAAATTCTTATTATCAAGGAATTGCAATGTATACAGAAGATAGAGAATACATTGGTTCAATTGAAGTACTAAGTGAAAATGAAGCATCATTAAAAGATGCGATTATTGCAAGTATTAGTGTTAAAACAGAAGATTTATCTAAGGTTGATATAACATTTGAAGGAGTACAACTAAAAGACATAACACTTGATAAAGCAAAAGAATTAATGCCAGGTGCAGATGGAGATGAAGAAAGTGTATTTGATCCTGGTAGTGGAGATTATTATACAAGTCTAGGTTTCGATGAAAATACTTTGACAAGGTTTGAAACAAAACGTAATTATGATGTAGACTATTCCAAAGGAAAATAATATTTGAGGTAAAATGCAAAATACAGGAAAAAGGCATATAGCCTTTTTTCATATTGATAGATATTAATCACAAACGTGAATAAAGAAGATGCAAATAAAAAGGGTTTATAAAAAGGTGTATAAAGGATAATTTAGATAAACGTATAGAATTTTAGGTAACATAAAGATGTTTCTATGTTTATGTATCATATGAGACTTTGTGATATAAGATAATGATTATGTAATGTAGTAAAGTATGTTATATTAAAATGGAAAAGGAGAAATGATATGAAAAAAATAGTAAGTATTTTAATTATAGCAATGGTATTGCTTACAGGATGTGGAAATATAAAAGAAAAACATGAGCAGTTAATCCACGATTATTTCGCATGTGTAAAAGAATTTAATGTGGAAGGTCTAAAAGCTTTAACAAATGGTAGTGATGAAGCAAATTTATTAAAAGATGCGCAAGATGAATTGGCAGCATTTAATGATAAAGAGACTTATGGTGAGACATTTGTGGAAGAAGCAGAAAAATACGTAAAGCTAGAAGCAGAAAAGTTTGTTGAGAGTTATGAAATCAATAAGATTGAAAAAGATGGAGATAAATATTTAGTTAGAATAGAAGCCAAAATAAGAGATTATAGTGATATTAATGTTATACATACACCAGAAACATTATATGAAAACTATATGAACACAAATGCGGAAGAAGTACAAAAGATTTATGAAGAAGAAGGAGAAACTCAGGCAATACATCATATTTTTTCAAAAATTGCAAAAGGCTTCTTTGGATCTATTAATACGCAAATAAAAAATTTAAAACCAAAAGATGTTTCTATTACAGTAGTATTAGAAGAAAAGGATAATAATTGGTTAATCACAAATGTGTATTAACAATAGATCCTTTAAGTAATTTAGATGCAAAATTAAGAGTCAATATGCGTAATGAAATAAGTAAACTACATCGTCAATTAGGAGCAACAACAATC
>CAJFOG010000176.1 GCA_904395785.1 uncultured Eubacterium sp.
ATATAATTAAACAATTAAATTTAATTTATATATTTATAGATTATTTCTATCGATATATATCATATCATAAAAAAGGTGTTATACCCTTTTTTATGATACAATCAATTCTATCAATTATAAGAAATCATGACGTTTTAAAACAGTTAAAATATTTCTACCTTCTTCTATACCTTCAATGATTTTTCTAGCTCGTACACTATCTCCAATATTCACTACTTCTACATTTTCTTGTGTAAATGTATCAATAAGTTCTTGAAGATGTGGAGCATATGCTCTCATTCCTAAACATACAAAGCCATAGTCAAAATTCATTGTTTTTTGTACACCTTCATGTTCTACAATAAAGTGATCTTTTCCTACTTCTTTTAATGCTGTATTTGTACAAACATTTACATCATGTTTTTCAAGCATATCATATGTTCCTATTTTCGTAACAGCGTCCAAATCTTTTCCTACAACAGGTAACATTTCAACTACACTAACATCAGCATGGCGGTTCGCAAAAAACTCTACAACATCAAGTCCAACTGCTCCTCCACCTACAACTACAACTTTTTTACCTTTACAATCTTTTGGATACGCATCAATATGTTTAATCATTCCTAAAATACCTTTTACATTTGTACTTTCTTGATCAATATATGTATGCAATCCTGGAATTGGTGGTAATAATGGTGTGGAACCTGTCGCATTCACAATAATATCGGGTTTAAATTTTCGTATCATTTCCATATCTGCTTTTGTATTCATAAAAATAAATAAATTGTGTAATTTTTTAGCACGTTTTATTAAATAATCAGGAAAATCACCTAAACGTTTTTTCTCTGGAATACGACTAATCAGTGTACTAAGACCTCCTAAAAAGTCTTGTTGTTCAAATAAGAATGTAGTACATCCCACTTCAGCAGCAGTACATGCAGCTTCTAAACCTGCACTACCCCCACCAATAACCACAACATTACAAGGTTTTTTTACTTTTTCTTGCATATATGTTTCTTCCATATTTACACTAGGATTTACTGTACAACGAATAGGTCGATTTAATCCAATACGGTGTCCAGAACACCCAATGTTACAAGAAATACATTTTCTAATATCTTCTTCATTTCCACATTTTGCCTTATTACACCAGTTAGGATCTGCGATTAATTGACGACCTAACCCAATAAAATCAGCCTCTTCTTTTTGTAAAATTTCTTCCGCAACTTTAGGATCACGAATATTCCCCGCAGTAATAACAGGTTTATGAAACTTATCTTTTACTGCCTTCGCTAAATAAGATTTCCATCCATCTGGTAAATAATTTGCATCAATTTGATAATGAATAGAATCTACTAATCCTACAGATACATCTAGCACATCTGCTTCTTCTTGGAAGTGCTCTAATAACGCTAAAGTATCCTCTAATGTATTTCCACCTTTTAAAAATTCATCTGCAGAAATTCTTACAAAAATAGGAAACATAGGACCTACTTCTTTTCTAACTTCTTCTAATACTAATTTCGCAAAGCGTGCACGATTTTGTACACTTCCTCCAAATTCATCATTACGATTATTTGTAAGTGGCGATAAAAATTGTGAAATCAAATAAGAGTGTCCTGCATGAATTTCTATTGCATCAAATCCAATGATTTGTGCTCTTTTCGCTGCTTTTCCATATTTTTTCGCAATTTCATATATTTCTTCTTTTGCTAATGCACGAGGAGCTTTCCCTCCTTTTTTATTTGGTAATGTACTAGCAGAAACAGGCTGCATTCCTGTTCGTTCTTCCATAGCACTTGCTCCTGCATGATTTAACTGAATCGCAATTTTTGTTCCATGTTTATGTACACTTTCACATAATTTATATAATCTAGGAATATAACTGTCTTGATCAATACGTAATTGTGTTGTCCCATTAGAACCACAAGGATAATCAACACAAGCATTTTCTACAATTAAAAGTCCTGCACCACCTTTTGCACGCTGTTCATAATAATCCATATGCAACTGACTCATTTCTCCATTTTGTTTTGCATAATTGCTTCCCATTGGCGTCATAATAATACGATTTGGTATCGTAAGATGTTTAATCGTCATAGGAGAAAAAAGTTTTGAATACTTCTTCATATGTATACCCTCCTCTTTTGAATGTTATCACATTCACAAGTTGCATATACATTATAAAAAATCATGAATTCATAAACAATGTAATTTATATACATCATTTATAGATTATATCTATAAATGATATTGATTTTCCTTTTATTCATCTATATAATGCATATAGGAGGTATCATTGTATGAATTTAAATTATGTATATTATTTCAAAGTACTTGCTGAAACAGAACACTACACACATGCTGCTACATTATTAGGTATTACTCAACCTTCCCTATCTCATGCTATTCGTTTGTTGGAACAAGAACTACAAGTATACTTATTTGAAAAACAAGGTAGAAATATCAAACTAACGAAATATGGTCATATATTTTATGAGCATATTCAACAAGGTCTACAACAAATCGAAAAAGGTAAGCAACAATTAATTGCTTTATCATCCCAAACACAAGGACAAATTGATCTAGGCTTTATTTATACACTTGGTGCTCGCTTTGTACCACATACATTAAAAAATTTCTTAGAAAATAAAACATATCAAAATATTAAATTTACATTACGTCAAGGAACCACTACACAATTAATTAAAGGCTTAAAAGAAGAAATATATGATGTTGTATTTTGTTCCTACGTCGAAAACGAAAAAGATATTCAATTTACACCGATTGCGAAAGAAGAACTTGTTGTGATTGTTCCAAAACAGCACCCACTTGCATCCTATACATCCATTGACTTAAAACAATTAGAACATGAACATATCGTATACTATTCAAAAACAAGTGGAATACGACCTTTATTAGATAGTTTATTTAAACAAGCTGATATGCAACCAAATATTATTTGCGAGGTAGAAGAAGATAGCGCTGTAATTGGTCTTGTCGATATTAATTATGGCGTTGCCATTGTACCTGATATTCCAATGATAGATACATTTCCTTTACAAAAATTAAAGATTTGTAATATAGAATATCAACGTTATATATATTTAGCTACAATGAAAAATCGTTTTGTACCACCTGCAGTACATCATTTTTGCACGTATATACTTCATCATATCGCAATAAATGAATGAGATATTTTACTTTTAACAACTTGCAATGTAAAAATTCCTATATTATAATGATGAACGCTACCCTGACGCTCACATAGATGTCAGGGTTTTCACATAAACATATAGAAAGGTTGATTAACTATGAAATATGGATTAATTGGAAAAAATTTAGAATATAGCTTTTCTAAAGTCATACACGAAGCTTTAGGATTTTATACTTATCATATTATCTCTTTAGACGATAATTCCTTCCATACCTTTATGCAACAAAAAAACTTTACTGCTATTAATGTCACTATTCCTTATAAAAAAGAAGTGATTGCTTACTTAGATGAATTAGATGATGTAGCAGAAAAGATACAAGCAGTGAATACGATTGTTAAAAAAGATGATAAATATATTGGGTATAATACCGATGTTACAGGATTTCAATATATGATTGAACATCATCGTATACAAATGAAACATAAAAAAGTTATTTTACTAGGCAATGGAGGGGCTGCACAAGCGATTCAGTATGTATTACATCAAAAACAAGTGGCTTCACTCATCATCGTAGATACAAAAGGAAGTAAAGGTATTACTTATGAAGAATGTTATAAACATCATAGCGATGCTCATATTATTATCAATGCAACACCTGTTGGAACATCTCCTAATTTAGATGATACACCTATACAATTAGATTCATTTACAAATTGTGAAGCAGTAATTGATATTATATATAATCCGATGTTAACAAAATTAACATATCAAGCACAAAAACGTGGAATCAAACATGTAAATGGCTTAGAAATGCTAATTGCACAAGCAGTTTATGCCGCAGAATTATTTTTATCAAAAACAATTGATAAATCAATCATTCAAGATGTTTACCAAAAATTACATACGCAAATGTGTAATATTGTCTTAATTGGAATGCCAAGTGCAGGAAAAACAACAATTGGTAAAT
>CAJFOG010000177.1 GCA_904395785.1 uncultured Eubacterium sp.
AGCCATATATGGGTGGAACAAAAGTACTAATGCCTAAAAAATAATGTTTCACGTGAAACATTATGAATTAAATGTTATCTTAATTTATAAAAGCATTGATTTTTAAAGAAAGTATGATATAATATATACGCTACTACAATGGTATCTTCTGAATCAGGTCAGATTGGGAACAAAGCAGCCTTAAGGGAGCTCTATCATGTGTGGTAGCTTTTTTATATCCAAATAGGTGGTGTTTATATGATTGAACATTTTATGAAGGAAGCTATGAAAGAGGCAAAAAAAGCGTTGAAAAAAGATGAAGTACCTATTGGTTGCGTGATTGTAAAGGATGATACGATTATTGCGCGTGGACATAATTTACGCGAAACAAAACAACAATCTATTGCACATGCGGAAGTTGTTGCGATACAAAAAGCATGTAGAAAGTTAGGGAGTTGGCGATTAGATGAGTGTGATTTATATGTTACATTAGAGCCATGTGCTATGTGTAGTGGTGTTATTTTACAATCTAGAATAAAGAATGTATATTATGGGGCTAAAGATCCAAAGGGTGGATGTATTGAAAGTTGTGTGAGAATGTATGAATATAAAGGATTTAACCATTATCCTTCAACAAAAGGCGGAATATTAGAAGAGGATTGTGCTAATCTTTTAAAAGATTTTTTTAAACAGAAAAGAAAACAAAAAAAGGAAGCGAAGAAATTAGGTGTATAGTTCGCTTCTTTTCTTATAAACTAACATTAGATTTTATGGTATAATAGGTAAGAAGAAAGTTGGTGAAGTATGGCATATAAAGCATTATATCGTACATATCGTCCATCTAGTTTTGAAGAAGTTGCTGGACAAAAACACGTAGTACAAACATTGATGAATGCGATTGATAGAAATAAAATAGCACATGCTTATTTATTTAGTGGTCCTAGAGGAACTGGTAAAACATCAATTGCGAAAATATTTGCGAAAACGATAAATTGTACTAGTGAAGATCATAAGCCGTGTCAAGAATGTGATAATTGTATTGAAGTACAAAAAGGCAGTCATCCAGATATCATTGAAATAGATGCTGCTAGTAATAACGGTGTTGATGAAGTAAGAAACCTTATTGAAAAGGTTAAATATGCACCTTTAAAAGGGAAATATAAAGTATATATTATTGATGAGGTTCATATGATGTCAACTGGAGCTTTTAATGCTTTATTAAAAACAATAGAAGAACCACCTTCACATGTTATTTTTATTTTGGCAACAACAGAACCACATAAAGTGTTACCTACTATAATTTCACGATGTCAGCGTTTTGATTTTACTAAAGTACCGAATACAGAAATAAAAAATCGGTTAAAAGTTGTATTATCTTCAGAAGCTATTCAGTATGAAGAAGAGGTATTAGATTTAGTTGCACAATTAGCAGATGGTGGATTACGTGATGCCTTATCAATATTAGATCAAGTGATTGCCTATGCGAATAATGATTTAAAAGTTGAGCATATACATGATATATATGGAATAACATCTGTACAGGAAAAATTAAAATTATTACATCATATGATAGAACAAAATACTATGGAATTGATGGCGCAAGTAGATTTATTTATAGAGAAAGGTATCGATATAAAACGTCTTACTTCTGATATTATTGAAATTTTAAAGGAAAGTGTATTATATACTTATACAAATGATCAGCAATTATTGAATACAATTGATGAAAATGACGCTTCTTATATAAAAGAAAATATTAATAAACAAAAAATCTTTAAAATGATTCATTTACTAATGGAGACATATGATAAGTATAAAGGTGCTGCAAGTGTTAATTCATATTTTGAAGTATGTATGATGGAATTGTTGAGTATAATCTACGAAGAAGAAGTAGTACAAATTCAAACAGTTGCTCCTAATAAGCAAGAACAACCTAAATCAAATAAGATTGAAGAAGTAAAAAATGTTTCACGTGAAACATTAGAGAAACCATCAACTATCATACCAACTCAATTAGAGAGAAAAAATGAACCTATACCTACTATGGAACAATATAGTGACCGTCCTACAGCTAAATCTGCAAAACCTTTAGATAATGAATTTGTATTGAGTTTACTTGTAGGTGCAGTGAAGTCTGAACGTACACAAGATATGAGAGAGTTTGAAAGATTACCATCATTACTAACAGATTTAAACTATGTTAAGTTTGCGAAAATGATAAAAAATGGTATAATTGTAGCAAGTGGTACAACCTATATTGTATTGAGTGTAGATAATCAGGCAGAGGCTAATGTAATTAACGAAGTCGATAGTAAAAACTTGTTTTTTGAGTTAATGAATCATATTCTTGGTAAAAAGAAAAAGATTTTTGCGATTAGTAAATCACATCAAGTTGAAATTATACAAGAATTTAAAAATCGTATGAATGCAAAAAATTTACCTGCACCTACAGAGATACAAATAATAGATGTGCAACAGGAAAATGAACAAACCCCAGAAGAAGCAATAGAGGCCTTGTTGGGTGAAGGGAATTTTAATATCACGGAGGATTGATTTTTATGAATATGCAAGGATTATTAAAACAAGCACAAAAAATGCAGAAAGATTTAGCAAAATTAGAAGACCAATTAAATGAAACTATTTATGAAGAATCTATGGGTGGTGGAGCTGTAGTTGTAGAAGTAAAAGGATCTATGGAAGTAGAAAGTATCAAAGTAGATGAAAGTTTATTATCAGCTGATGCGAAAGAAGATTTAGAAGACATGTTGAAAGTTGCGTTAAATAATGCAATGAATAAAGCAAAAGAAGAAAAAGAGAAAAAAATGAATGCAATTACAGGTGGCATTAAAATGCCTGGTGGATTTTAATGTATCCAAAAACATTTGAAGCTTTGGTAGAATGTTTTCGCAAATTACCTGGTGTTGGGATAAAGACAGCGGAACGTTATGCTTTTCAAATAATTGAATGGGATGAGGAATCTATTCAATCATTTATTCAAACATTACAAAGAGTTCATACGAATATAAAAAAGTGTCAAACTTGTGGGCATTTATCTGAAGATGATGTTTGTGAAATATGTAAAGATGCTATACGTAATCAAGGGATGATATGTGTTGTACAAAGTCCTAAAGATGTTATTGCAATGGAAAAGACAAATGAATATCATGGACTGTATCATGTATTAAATGGTGTTATTTCTACATCAAAAGGTATCTTACCAGAAGATATTAATATCGCAAGTTTATTTGATAGAATTACAGATGATACAAAAGAAATTATTCTCGCAACAAACCCCACTGTTGAAGGGGAAACAACAGCACTATATTTATCTAAGTTATTAGAAAAATATCCAGTAACAGTCACAAGAATTGCTCATGGATTACCAATGGGTGGACATTTGGACTATGCAGATGAATTAACATTAATCAAAGCAATTGAAGGACGTAAAAAAATAGATTAAAAAGGAAGAGATTCGATAATCATCATATTCTCTTCCTTTTTTCTTTACCATAATTGATATATAAAATAACATTGGATAATACAAAATAATGGAACCCAAAATATGAACTTTTTCTTTCGAGTTTTATGATTAAAATAAAGCATTCCCATACCAATACCTAAGGCACCAAAACAAAATGCAAAAGTTAATAAACAACGTTCTGAGATTCTGTGTTTATGTTTTATTGCTTTTCTTTTATCTAACCACATTAAATATAGTGGAAATAGATTATATAATAAATAGAAATGTAAGAATGTAATCATAGACTATCTAATGCTCTTTTTATTTTGGAATCACAGTTTTTTGTATAAATTACTTGTATTGGTTTTAAGATGTCTTGAAATGCTTGTAATCCATCATGTTCACATAAATATTCATATTCTATTTCATAATCTGTTATCTGATTGTAAGTGCTAATATCAAAGCACAACTCTGCATAAGGAGTACGGTGGATTGCACGTTGTGTATGAAGTTTTGTAGTGAATTGGAAATTACCATCAATATGATACTGTTCCAATAGATTTTTAATTTTTTCATCTTCTAAAGATTCTAAAGATGCACTAGCTACTTCTTTTTCAAATTCTAATAAACCTTTTTCAGAAGGTAATTTAAGTGTGAAAATATATTGATTGTTGATATGACGGATTCTCATTGCTCCTTGCATAGCTCTTAACATTTGATTTTCTGTATCAATGTAATAATTTGTTTGTGATTCAAATGTTATATTTGGGTATCGTTCCAATAAGGAGTAAAATTGTTCTTTTGTTACGAGTATTTTATATTCTTTCTCTATATTTTTTTTCATATAATCACCTAGATATATCATACAATAACTATTCAGAAATTGCGAATACTTTCATATTTTTTATAATGCAACTTATTATGGAATATGATACTATATAGGAAGAAAGGAGTGAGATGATGAGATTTTCAATTGTGGCAAAAAAAGATGATTATTCTCATGAAGTAGAAGAAAAAGTAAAAAGACGTCTAATAAGTGAAGGATGGCAGTATGATAAAAAGTATCCAGAACTAGTGATATGTGTAGGTGGGGATGGTACATTATTGTATGCAGTTCATCAATATTTACACCTATTAGATGATGTTATGTTTTTAGGTATTCATACAGGAACACTAGGTTTTTTTACAGATTATACCGCAGATGAATTAGATATATGCTTACATGATATTTTAACGCAACAGTTTAAAATTTTTTCATCTCGGCTTTTAGAAATTCAATTAGATCAGGGAAAAGAGGTCAAATATGCGTTAAATGAGATGCGTGTAGAAAATATTGTGAAATCTCAGCATATGGATATATATGTTGATGGAGAGTTTTTTGAGACTTGTCATGGTTCTGGTATTTGTTTATCTACACAAGCAGGCTCTACAGCGTACAATAGAAGCCTAGGAGGGGCAGTAATTGATAGTGGGATATCTTTAATGCAGTTAGCTGAAATAACGCCTATACAGCACTCAAAACAGCGTTCATTAGGAAATCCTTATATTATGATGGAGAATCGTATTATCACAATGAAATCTGATACATTTGATACTGCATATTTATGTTATGATCATTTAAGTATGGCTTTAGACAATACATCTGAGATACTTTGTAAGATGTCAAATAAATGTGTAAGATTTGCAAGATATCGTGATTATAGTTATTTAGCAAGATTAAAGAATCTATATTAAATAGTAATTGCTTATAAAAATATTGATTTTA
>CAJFOG010000178.1 GCA_904395785.1 uncultured Eubacterium sp.
ACCATCATTAATTTTATTTATTGGGTTTGGAATGACATTTGGAAGTGATGGTATTTTTCAAATTCACTTTGATGACTTTGTGTTAAGCGAAAAGATTTGTACGGTTGCGCTAATTTATATTATGTTTTATGGTGGTTTTTGTATGAACTGGGAAAGTGCAAAAAAGGTTGCGCTAAAAGCTGGTATATTATCTACTATTGGAATAGTACTTACAACAATTTTTGTAGGTATTTTTGCACACTATATCTTAAAAATGTCTTTATTGGAAGGGATGTTAATAGGAGCTGTATTAGCCTCTACAGATGCAGCTTCAGTTTTTAATATTTTACGAATGAAAAAATTAAACTTAAAAGAAGGAATAGCACCATTATTAGAAATGGAAAGTGGAAGTAATGATCCTTTTGCATATATGTTAACTGTTATTATTTTAAGTTTAATGTCTGCATCTTCTTTTTCAGCAGTAGAGCTTGTATTTCGTCAAATAGGCTTTGGAGTTGGATTTGGTTTTTTATGTGGTTACGTTGGATACCAATTATCTAAGTGGATTCATTTTAAAGATGTTGGAAGACAAACGGTATATGTCGTAGGAATTGCCTTACTATCTTATGCATTACCCGCTGTTTTACAAGGAAATGGTTTTTTAAGCGTTTATATTACAGGTATTATTTTAGGAAATGTATCATTATCGAAAAAAGTAGAAATTGTACACTTTTTTGATACGATATCACAGATTATGCAGATGGTTTTATTTTTCCTTTTAGGATTACTTGCATTTCCTTCTCAAATACCACAAGTTATTCCTACTGCACTTGCGATTATGTTCTTTTTAACATTAATCGCAAGACCATTAACCGTATGGTTATGTATGTTACCATTTTCGATTAGCTTTAAAGAATTAATCTTTTTATCATGGAGTGGATTACGAGGAGCTGCATCAATTGTATTTGCGATTATGACTGTTGTAAGTCCTGCATATACTGATCATGATATTTTTCATATCGTATTCTTTGTAGCATTATTGTCGATTACAATACAAGGAGGATTACTTCCTAAAGCAGCAAGATTACTTGATATTGAAGACCAGACAAATAATACGATGAAAACTTTTACAGATTATATTGAAAATAAACCATTAGAATTAGTACAAATAGAAATGGATGAAATACATCCATGGGCAAATCATAGGTTAGAGGAAGTGACAATGGCATCTAATATGCTAATTGTTGGTATTCAAAGAGAATCTCAAATCTTTTATCCAAAAGGTGATACGATGATATTGCCAAATGATATTCTAATTGCTTGTTGTTGTGCTTATGAAGGTGAAGATATTTATTTAGAAGAATTATATATTAGAAGCAAGCATCCTTGGGTAGGAAAAACAATGCAAGATATTAATGAGCATCAAAGATTTTTAGTGACAATGATTAAGCGTCATGAACACTTGGTTGTTCCAAAAGGCGATACACAAATAGAAGCAGAAGATATTTTAGTATACTTAGATCGTAAGAAAGTATAAAATGAAAAGAAAGTCATATACTATAAGACTTTCTTTTTCTTTTATGTATGAATTTATAGTGTTAGAATGCAAATGAATGTGGTATAATAATACTGCTTATATGCCCCTGTAGTTAAATGGATATAACAAACCCCTCCTAAGGGTTAGTTGTGAGTTCGATTCTCGCCGGGGGTGCCATATTGATAATTAAAATTCATACGATATGATTTCAGTTTTGAATAATGAATAGGTCAATAAATATTGAGAAAATATACCATTAAAAAAGAATACTCAGATTATAGTAAAAAAGACACAGTTACTTAGCGAATGCTGTGTCTTTTCTAATATTATCGAATAATTCAGATAAGATGGGTTCTAAAGCATCTTTATCACTGAATCCTTCTACAAGAAATAATAATAATTTTTTAGTCATAAAGATTTCCAGCCTTTCTAAAAGCACGTTTTATTTTAAAGTTTTTTGTTTCTTCATAAATAGGCTCACTTTGTCCTCCTAAAATAATATTTGTATAGTAGTAATCTCTCACATTATTATTAGATTTTATTCCAGATAATTGAATGTAACGATTATTAGGATTAGAAGTGGTAACTATAATTGATTTATACGATAACTTTTCTAAAGCTCTTAAATTATGTGAAGTGAAAATAAACTGTCCTTTTGCAGATTCATCTATGATTTCAACTAATTCTCCTAACAAGTATCAAAAATTCCAGAATCAAATTTATCTATCATTAAACAAATAGAATAATTATTATAGGCAGCAATCATTGAACTGATGACAGAAATTAAACGTTTAATTCCCTCAGATTCATATTTTAAAGGGATATATTTATTATTTTTTACACTAACTATTTCAAAACTAATCCCTTCTTCACCATTTTTTAAAAATAGTTCTTTTTGATTTGTAATTTCCAAATGAAGTGATGGAATAATTGCATTCAATACCAGATCAATTTGTTTAATAACCAATGTTAAGTCTTCAAATATATGAAGAGGCATTTCATTAGGTTCTAATAAGTTAACAAGTATCTCCCCCATTTTTAAAGCATTATTTGAAGAAAGATATAGTCTAATTGGAACATAGGTATTTAAATAACATCATTTTCAATGATAATTAAGCTGACTATTATATTCTTGAGTAGCGAGAGCAACCTGTTGTTTAACCCAAAGAATAACACCATCACGATCAGTAAAAGAAGCACATAAATCTTTAAGAGAACCAAGTTACAGCTTTTACTGTACAATATTTCTAGAAGGTGTAGGTACTATATTATAAAATGTTTACAATTTTACTATATAAAATAAGTATCTCTGTTTAAGAGTATTCGTCTATCACTTGCTTTGTGAAATATAGTAGAATGATTGATGAAAAAACAATCTATACTTAGTTAAAATAGAATCATTTCTTGAAATATGTATAGTGGAGTCATTTATTTGTAACAATACAACTTATTTTATCAACTATAACGTTTCAATTTATTGTAAAGCCTAATTATACAAGTTATAATATATATTGTAATAGTAAAATTTTAATTAAAAAAGACATGAAAATGTAAATTTATAAACTATTTGAAAGAAAAGATTAACTACAGCTAGTTCATGGATTTAAACAAGAAATTGGTTATAAAAAGTTATGAATTATGCGAAACGAACACAAAAGAATATCGAAATTTTTTGAAAATTATTTTAGAAATTGGAGAAAAGATAAAGAAAGGATAGCACAATTATACAAAAGTGCTAGGAGGAAAGTACATATGACAAAAATAAAAATTATTAGTAATCCTTATAAACAAGAAATTGAATATGAAACGTATAAAGAAAACTCTCAAGAGTGGGTTGATGTAGGGATTTACGCAGAAAATGGTAAATTAAGAGAAGAAAATGCTCGTAAGTGTTTTCTTCCTTTTAATGCTAAAGAAATTTTAGAAGTAATTGTTGATGAATATTATTTAGAAAATAAAGGAGCAGTAGAAATTTTATTCGAAGGAACAAAAGAGGAATATAATGAGTTACTAAAAGTGGCAAAAGATGATTTTTTTGGAAATAAAATTAATATAGTTCGTTCTAATCGAGTTCTTGATAATGGTAAATTCATTTTAAATGATACAAAAGAAATATTTACAAATATTAAGCCAGTTATCGAAGAAGTAATAAAAGATGAGTTAGAAATAACAAAAAATCTTGAAAAGGTATCTGATGCTCTTGATGATATCGTCCCTATTTGTGTGTTTGGAAATTATAGTGCTGGTAAATCGACTTTTATCAATGCTTTGATTGGTCGTGAAGTATTACCTAGTGGTGGTGATCCTGTAACAGCGAAAGCTTTTAAAATACAAAATTGGAATCAAAGTGATGTTGCAAGAATCAAATTTAAACATAGGGATAATACAATAGAATTATCTTTTGAAGATGATAGTTATCGTGTAGTAAAAGGTGATACGAATGATGAGTTGCTCACTGAATTACATAATGTTTTGAAAGAAAAAGAAACAAAAACAATGTATAAACTGGTTTCTATCGCATTAGGTTTCATTAATGCCTATGAAAAAAGAGATATTACATCAACTGAAATTGGAAATATGATTGAATTGTATATTCCATTCTCTAAATCAGGAATTTTAGGTAGTTCAAATAATAAATTTGTTATTTTTGATACTCCAGGTTCTAATACAGCCACAAATGATGGGCATATTGAAGTATTGAAAGAGGCACTAGAAGGATTTTCAAATGGTATTCCGGTATGGGTATCTCAGTATGAATCTATTGATACAATGGACAATGAGGCACTTTGTAACAATATTTTAAGTATTGATGCATTAGATCAAAGATTTACAATGATTGTTTTAAATAAAGCTGATGTATCAGATTTACCAGAAAATGAATTTCATGAATCACAAATCAAAAACATTAAGGAATTTAAATCTGTAGAAAAAATGTATGCAAGTGGTATCTTCTTTGTATCATCTATCATGGGATTAGGAGCAAAAAATAATGGTATCTTAGAAGATAAGTATTATAAAAAAATATATAAACTACAAACAGATACTTTTAGTAATCCAGAAGATGAGAATTATATAGCATTGTATCAGTATAATATTATGCCGTTACAAATGAAAGAGGAAGTAATAGCATATTCTACAAATGAGAATAATCTTGTTTATGTAAATAGTGGATTACATTGCATTGAGACTGAAATTGAAGAATTCGCAAGTAAGTATTCTGCATATAATAAATGTCAAATGGTTTATTCCTTATTGACTGATGTTGTAGAGAAAACAACCCAAAAGATTGCAAAAAGAGTACAGGTACGCAAAAATCTTAGAGAAAAATACATAAATGATCTTGAAGATAAAAAGCAAAAGCTTATTATGACAATGCGTGTAAAAAGTGCAGAATTGGAAGAAAATTTTTCTGCTGAATCTTACAATTCTATTAATATATACGCAAAAAACCATTTGAATTATGAATATCCTTTAGCTGAGTTGGAACAATTAAATAAAAAGTATATTGAAGAAAATGATAGTGAATATCGTGTTGATGAGAAGGAAAAACTTTTTAAAGAGGTAATAGAGAAAAAGGTTGGAGAGTTTAAAGAAAATGTAAAGAATTTTAGTTTTTCAGATTTTAAAGGATCTGTGAACAGAATTGCGAAAGACTCATTAAAAAGTGTAGAGTATATCAATGATGTTAGAAAAGATTTAAATGATACAAAAAGAAGTGCATTTTCTGAAACTGCAGATGAGGTATTAAATGAAGTTATTAAAATATATCAACAAAGTTTGGAAGATGCTGCAAAGAAAATTCATCATATTGCTTGTAATTATTGGGAAAATAACTCTAGATTATTGAAAGATGAATTGATTGATCTTGTAACAGCAAGTGATGCATTGACAGATAAACAAAAGCAGATGTTATCGGAATTAATTTTCAATTATAAAACAATATCGTATGAAGATCATGCGACTAGTATTTTTATTAAACCAAGGTTTATATATGGGTATTGGTGGGGATTTGATTTGTTTATGTTTGAAAAACTGAATACAACAAAACTTGTAAAAGAATATAATAAGAAAGTTGCCAAAAATATTGAAGTTATTGCGAAAGATATGAATACAAAGTATTACAGTAGTTATAAAAAGTGGCAAGATGAGTTAAGTATGATGATTGAAAAAAATATTGTTGAATTAAATCCAGAACTACAGGTAATCTCTGATTCTATTAATAATGAATCAGAAAAAATTAATAACTTAGAGTTAAGCCAACAAAGGATTCAAGATTCATTAAATGCAATAGAAGATTTAATATCATTTAAGACGATTGATTAGGTTTAGAAAGGAAGAAAAATGGGAGTAAAGAATATAGTAAGAAGAATTGGAGAAAAAACTGGTGATAAAGTTTTTCAACTATCAAAGTTGAGCCCAGCACAGATTGTAGATATTCAAGCTAAGCGTGAAGCATATTTATTAGAAATGCCAAAGGCTAATGATGAAGTGGCAAGAGAATTAACAGAAAAAATGATGGCAGCAACTAGTATTGAGGTATTTAATGCTTATTTACCACAAATTAAAGAACTATATCTACCGATGATAGAAGCATCAGAATATGATGATGAATTTGATGTTGACTTTAATATTCGATATTTTAATATTACAAAGTGGGTGACAGATAAAAAAGAAAATAACCTTGAAAAGCTTGTAAATGTTTATGCAGT
This sequence comes from uncultured Eubacterium sp., assembly GCA_904395785.1. Lineage (GTDB taxonomy): Bacteria > Bacillota_I > Bacilli_A > Erysipelotrichales > Erysipelotrichaceae > Amedibacterium. The sequence goes on from CAJFOG010000178.1 coordinate 6,226, forward strand.
ACTTTCAAATGAAGATTGTAATATAGCTTTGATATTTAATAGAACACAGAAGAAGACGAATGTATACCTTGCTGTTGTGAATTTAAAAAATGGAAATAATCGAGTTGATGCAGATCGATATCGTGATAGACTAAAAGCTGCTATTCGTGGTAATTTTCCAGGTGCAGAATTTCATCATGAAGGAATTGGAATAGTACCCTGTTTAGATAATGATAAGGTTTATTCTGTAGCAACAGCATCTAATATAGCTGCTGAAAAGTCTGAGAAATTTGTTAGTCAAACAATAGAAAAACTACTTGATGGTATAATTCCAGATGATGTAAAGAAGGAATATACACTAATTTTATTAGCTACACCTATTCTTGATGTAGAAGAAAGAAAACTAAGACTTGGAGAATTTTATTCTGGTTTAAAACCTTATGCTGAATGGCAACAAGATTTTCATTATACAGATAGTGTTGGCCATGGTTCTACAGCAACTATCGGTATTAATATTGGAACAAGTGCTGGTGTACAGAATGGGCAAAGTAGCGGTCAAACAGTAACAGATGGTACTACAGATAATCAATCATTTTCTCATACTGAAAATGAAAGTGATGCAATTTCACAAGGAAACTCACAGTCAGAAAGTCAATCTCAATCACATACAGAAGGAACAAATGAAAGTATCGCAGAGGCTAAAGGGACAAGTGATACTGTTGGCGTAAATGCTGGTGTAGAAAAAGTATTTAACCTAGGTGCTAGCTATAACCATGGTTGGAGTAAAACTACGACCAAAACTCTAGGTAAGACAGCACAAGATACGTTAACGAAAGGTTTAACGAACACTATTTCTAATACAGTAACCAAGACAACAGGTAGAGCAGTTGCGAACACACTTGGTAAGGCAATTACAAATTCTTTATCAAAAACGGCAAGTGTTATACAAAGTACAAATTTAGGTGTAAATTTTGGAACAAATTTTGCACGTTCTTCTTCTATTAGTGCTAATATTGGAAAAAATGAGGGTATTACCCAAAGTTTTACTAATTATAATATTAAGCATGCATTAGAATTGCTTGAAAATCAAATGAAACGTTTGGAACAAAGTACAGCACTTGGTATGTGGGATTTTGCAGCTTATGTATTAAGTGAAGATCAAAATGTTGCGAATAATGTAGCACATTCATATTTGGCTCTTACATTGGGGGAAGATTCTTATATGTCGAAATCTGCTATTAACTTGTGGAGAGGAAATGTAAAAGAAGAAAAAGAAGCTGCAAAAGAAATTTGTAATTATATAAGAAAACTTCGTCATCCTATTTTTGCCTTGAATCCTCATAAGTGTATTCATGATAAAGAGGAACTAAGACGTATTATAGAAGAAAATGATAATCTATTGAGTACAGATGTATTAAAAAGTGGTGATGATAGTTATTTAGCATATCCTTCTTTGATTAGTCCAACTACAAGTTTATCTGGTAAAGAGTTAGCTTATTCACTAAACTTTCCTAGAAAATCAGTTGCAGGTCTACCTATTTTAGAATGTGCAGAATTTGGTAGAAATATTGTTACATATGATGATGTTAAGGAGAATAAAAAGTCGTATACATTAGGTAATATATTTCATATGAATAAAGAAGAAAATGTAGAGGTAAACTTAGCCAAACAGTCTTTTGCTTCTCATACTTTTATTACAGGTAGTACAGGTTCAGGTAAAAGTAATACAGTATTTCAAATTCTTAAGGAAGCGAAAAATGATAAGACAACATTTCTTGTTATCGAACCTGCAAAAGGTGAATATAAATCTGTATTTGGTATGGAAAAAGATGTATCTGTTTATGGAACAAACCCAGAATTAACACCGATGTTAAGAATAAATCCGTTTAGTTTTCCAAGCAATATTCATGTTTTAGAACATTTAGATCGTCTTGTAGAAATATGTAACGTTTGTTGGCCAATGTATGCAGCAATGCCAGCAGTTTTGAAAAATGCAATGGAAACATCATATGCTGATTGTGGATGGAATTTAAATACATCAAAAAATAAATTTGGTGAGAATATTTTTCCTACCTTTGCTGATGTAGCTACCAATGTTAAAAAAATTATTGATTCTAGTGAGTATGATAATGAAAACAAAGGTGCATATAAAGGTGCACTACTTACAAGACTACAGTCTTTGACGAATGGAATTAATGGTATGATGTTTGTACAAAATGAAATTAAGCCAGAGGATTTATTTGATAAAAATGTAATAGTTGATTTAAGTAGAGTAGGATCAAGTGAAACAAAGTCTTTAATTATGGGAATGCTGATTCTTAAATTACAAGAACATAGGATGAGTTCTGCTGAACATATCAATGAAACATTGAAACATATTACAGTATTAGAAGAGGCACACCATCTTTTAAAGCGAACTTCTACTGAACAAACAACAGAAGGATCTAACCTTTTAGGTAAAAGTGTAGAAATGCTTTCTAATGCTATTGCTGAAATGAGAACATATGGAGAAGGTTTTATCATTGTTGATCAAGCACCTGGATTACTAGATATGTCAACAATTAGAAATACAAATACAAAAATCATAATGAGATTACCAGATTTCACAGATAGACAACTCGTAGGGAAATCTGCCAATCTTAATGATGATCAAATAACAGAACTTGCCAAACTACCATGTGGAGTAGCAGCAGTTTATCAAAATGAATGGATTCAACCAGTTTTATGTAAAGTGAAGAAATACGAAAAAGAACCACAACCGTATAAATATAGTCTTACACATGAAGATGATATTTATGGAGAAAACATAACGAATACAGCAATAGATTCACTACTTGATTGTATAATGAATAAAGAAATTTTTAATATAGGAAATCGTGAACATATTACAAAGATAAAAGAGATAGTACTACAATCAAAATTAAATACAAAGATTAAATATGATTTTATTACATATATTACATCGAAAAATGACGATAGAATTGAATCATTACAAAAATTAGTATATGATTTTTTTGAAGCCAGTGAAGCGATAAAAAAATCAACAGCTATCAATAATCTTGATGAATGGGTACATTCTGTTGTGGGTGAATTGTCTTATTCTATTCAAGATTATTCAAAACAGCAAATAGATTTAATACTGGCATTAATACTTTTTGAGCAAAAAAATAAAGATGAAACATATGATGATATTTATCAAAGTTTTTCAGAACGATATATTAAAAAAGGAGGGGTTTTTTAATGTTTAATGAGAAATTTTCAAAAGAAAATTTAGAAAAAAAAGACTTTAATAATAATGGATATAAAGAAATTAAACCTAAGGGTGCTGTGTCAAAAAGTGAAATAAAATCTTTTTGGGATAAAATTTTTAAAAACAATAATATCGGTGTAGATAATACAATTTCTGAGGAAAGTAAAAAACTTGAAAATATAAAATCCTTAGAATCAGAAAATGGTGAACTTAACAAGATAATAAACGATTATAAAGAAGATTTAATAGAAAGATCAGAATATAAAGATACAATTAAAGAGGAGAATTTTTTTCAAATTTCGGATTTAAAAACAATTTCATCAAAAGAAATTGCAAATACAAGAGACAAGTTTGATGATATGAAATCAAAATTAAAACAAGAATGGGAGAAAACTCACAATCGTGATTGGCCTACTTATAAAGAAGATGTCTATATAAAAAATAAAGAAGGAAAATTAGTTAAAATTAGAGAAAAGGGTAGTGATTATGATGTTCATCATATTCTTCCTCTTAAATTTGGAGGAGAAAATGAAGTAAGAAATATTACACCATTACATGCGGATGAGCATTTTGATCATAAAGGTGTTCATAAAAAAGATGGTCCGTATGGGAAGTTATGCAAATTGTTAGGAGGAGAATAATGAAAGGAATAGATATTGTAGGAATAATTATGAAGTGTAGTATTGATCAACATAAAAAAAAGATTATAGAACAGAAATATTGTTGTGAACTACCAGAAATAGTTAGTAAAATTATAACAGTTGCGGAAGAACCAATTTTCTTTAATTCTAATAGAATCTTATCATTTGATGAAATTTGCGAGGCAGAGGAAGAATTTAATGTTAGCTTTATAGAAAAACAGATGATTCCTTTAATTGATTGCAGTGATAATGATTTTATTGTATATCATTTTGATTCAAAAAAATGGTCAAAATTTAATATAGTTGATGAATGTGTATTCAAAGAAAAAGAATCTTTGTATGAGTTACTGAAATAAAGAATGTAAAAAGATTATAATTAAAGTACATATCATTCTTTTGAAAATTCATAATAGATGTGAATGAGGTGTCGTTAAAAAATGACACCTTTTTAGCTATACTAATCATATCTAAGTCATGCCTCAGTAAAATTGTAAATTATGTAAGTATATGGTATACTTTTATAAAAAAATTAGGAACATTTTGAAGTAATTTTAGAGGAGTATGAAATAATGGGACAATATACACAACAACTAAAACAAATCAAAGATATGTTATCACCAGAAGATGAAGATTATACAGAACAACTACTTGCTGTTGCGAAATCTTTTCGTGATTTTGACTCTGCTTTAGATAGTTTTATGGTAGAACATGGTTATAATAAAGATATTACAGATATTGAGGGAAAGGTACAGTTTATCAAAGATAAATTTCAAAAAGCTAAGATTGCTCCATTGCCAAGAAATTTAAAAAAATGGTTCACTGAAAAGAAACGCATTGAGAAACGGAAGATAGCATTTCAGTTTTGTTTTGCTTTTCAGCTTGATTTGAAACAAAGTGAAGAGTTTTTTAGAAAAATATGTTTACAAAGAGGGTTTGATTGCCACTATATAGAAGAGGCAATTTACTATTATGCGATTAGTAATGGTTTAAGTTATACAGAAGCAAGTGAGTTAATAGAAAAAGCACCAAAAGATGATAAAGGGAAAGTAAATTTTTATGAGGATGTGTTATATACCAAATCCATTATGAAGGAAATTAATAGGGCAAAATCTAAAGAAGAATTGTTAGAATTTTTTTATAAAAATATTGAACAATTTGGATATAATAATGCTACTGCATATTCTTATACAAGAAAACTATGGGAGAGTATTAGTTCTGAAAATGGGATTGCAGAGAAAGAAAAAGAATTTATGTTTTCAAAAAAAACAAGTAATTTTCTATATAAAAAGCGTTCTGTTTGGGATATCTATCTTCAAATATTAGGGTTATATGATTTTGATG
>CAJFOG010000179.1 GCA_904395785.1 uncultured Eubacterium sp.
TATGGACTTTTTTTTGTACAATATGAAGAAAATAACATGTTATTTTCTTCATATCTATAATTCCAAATTCATTTTACAATTGGTGTAAGGGTTTTTTTATGAAAAGCTAATGAAAAATGCTTTACTTTATATTAGTAAAGCATTTACAATATTTGTATATATTTTATAATAAGTACTATTTATTGGATATGATCTTCTACCATTTGTATAAATGCTTTTAATGGAGCACTTAACCATTTATTTTTATGATAGATTATTTGTTGCCAAACTTGTAAAGTGAAATCCTTTGGTTGCAAAATAGCTACTTCATGATTTCTTAAGTTTTTTTCTATAGAAAAACGTGGTAAAAAACTAATCCCCATATTTTGTTTGACAAGTTCAATTAAAAAAGATGTGTTATCTATTTCCATATATGGTTCTACATGTAAATTTTTATGAGCTAGTTGATGTTCTAATTCTAAGCGATAACTAGCATTAGGTTCTGTTAGTAATAAAGGATATTGTAGTATGTCTTGAATAGTTAGGTTTTCTTTGTTTAATAGAGGGTGCATAGGATGAGTTACAAACACGATTTCTTCACTTTTTTCAATCACTTTATTCCAATTTTTATGATTTCTTTTTTGATCTATAAAATATACGATATCTAATTCATTATTATCTAAAGCTTGTAGTAAGGCATTTGGAGAATCTGTAGTTAATTGTAAGGTAATAGAAGGATAAGCTTTATGAAATGTTTGGATAAGTTCTAAAAATAGTGATGAACAAACAGATTCCACAATTCCTATCTTTAAGTGCCCACTAATTTGATCACTTTGTTTCATAATTTGTTTTGCATGTTCGCACTCTTGTAAAATACGTGTCGCATGTTGTAAAAAGGTTTCTCCTTGGAAAGTTAAGGAAATAGAACGGGCAAATCGTTCAAATAATTTTGTTTGTAACTCTTCTTCTAGTTGTTGAATTTGAATTGTTACAGCAGCTTGTGTATAGCCTAATTCATTCGCAGCTTTAGAAAAACTTTTTAATTGGGCAACTTTTATAAATGTTGTTAATGTTTTTAATTCCATAATTACTTTATCCTCCTATTCATAACTATGCAAATGATAGCCTAAAAATAAAAGAAAGTCAATGTAAGAAATGAATGGAATAAGAGGGAACATGGACGATGTAAAAATTTTCTGTTATACTATATTCGTTATGGAAAGGAAGGGTTTTGATGAAAACTTTCATAGAAAAAGGGAGTGAGATGATACAAAGATGGAAAACTGTATTTCCTGAAACTGTAGTATCACTTCTTTTGTTTATTACTTTAAAGATGTGGTTTTCAACAAAAAACATCTTGTTGCCACCATTTCTAACACTATTATTTATTACGAAGAAAAAACAAGACTTTCATCTATTGGAATTAATACGAACATATATATGGTTTTTTATAATTTGTCTATGTTCTTATTTCGCAACTACAACTGCTGTATTATGTTTGATGATGAATTTATTAGTGCCATTTTTTCTTGTTTTTTTATTTACGAGTAAATTTAATCCAAAAGCTTACTTTATTTATGGAATGGAATTTGTGATGCTGCAGTTAGTTCCTATTCAACTTCAAGAGTTACCAATAAGAATGCTTGCAATGTTGTATGGATGTACCGTATTAACGATTGCACTATATATAAATGCAATAATTATGAGGAGAAAGCGTAATTTTAATGAAGTTAGAAAAGGGTTGCATGATATATCTATTTTATTAAATGGTTTATGTACAAACGATGATAAAAAAGATGTGCAACATAGTTTGACAAACGTATTACATCAGATGAATCAGCTTATTTATAATACAAGAAATTTATCATATTTAACAGATGGTTATGGAAAAGTTAATTTCCTATTTATGATTATCTTTCAAAGAATTCAATACTTTACATCATATTTTAACTTAGTAAAATGGACGCAACAAGATAGAGTGTATTTATATAAGTTATCTGAAGTCTTAAAAGACATGTGTACGCTTTTATATACAGATCATCATCTACAATGTGTAAATGCTTTACAGCAGTTAAAAAAGACATATACATTATATGATCAAGCAGCACAAGAGGCATTAGATGAAATTATAGACATTTTATTGTATACATTAAAAAATATGGAAACGATACGTTTATATAAGCATGAGAAAACATGGAAAATTCCAAAGACTACTAGAAAAATTCAAAATTTATTTTCATTTTTTAAGATGGATGTCTTTCATACAAGATTTGCATTGCGCTTATCTATTGTCTTATGTTTTGGCTTTACTTTTTATAAAGTTACACATCTTGAACACGCATATTGGTTTCCTTTATCTGCTTTCTTTATGTTGATGCCTTATGCGGAAGAAAGTAAACAAAAAATTGAAGGTCGTATTCGTGGTACAATAGTGGGTGTTTGTATTTCATTTATATTAATGAGTTATTTTCAAAGTGAGATGGCACATTTTATAATTATGATTGTATTGACATGTTTTATGTACTATGTTCCACCAACTTCATGGTTGATGCCAATGTATACAACATGTTATGCTATGGTGTTTGCGACAATGTCATTACAATTAGAAAATGCATTGATGCTAAGAATTTTATATGTAGCTATTGCAGCAATTATTTCATGGCTTGCGACTTATTATCTATTACCGAATACAGCAGCGATGCAATTTAAACAAAGTGTACATACGCTATTTGATATTGATGTAGAAATGACAAAAACGATACGTAAAGCATATCATCAAGAATTTGATAAAAACTTATTACGTGATCTTATTATCCATTCACATTTAATAGCTAATGAGATTCAAGTATATATGAGCAATCATATGAGTGAAGAAGAAAAACAGTTTTACTCACAACTATTACCAATTAATCGACAGTTGGTAAGTGAGATAGAACAACTTAGTCATTATTTACATAAAAGAAAACCATACTCACATCAAAAACATGATTTTATGGAACTAATTTTTATGAACTTTGAAGATATTATAGAAGAAATTAGATATTCATATACAAGTAATGAACTAACACCAGTAACAGCAGTTCATATTGATGCTTCTTTATTGAAAGAGTTAGATGATACAGTATATTTTCATTCCCTTGCCATGAATTGTATGAACACATTACAACATTTAGCTAATTTAAAAGAATCCTATGTTGTGAAAGCATAAATAAGAGAAACCAATGTTAATAGTGATAAGTAACATTGGTTTTTTTGATAGATAGACGAAGTAGAGAAAACCTTTCTTTCACTATTTTAATTTCATGTATGGCATATTATCTATGATGAAAAATCCTATGGTATACGAAATATAAGAGAAATAAAAAAGGAGGGTATGTATGAAGACAATACCTATAGGAAAAGACGATTTTAAAAAGGTAATTGATGGGAAGTATTACTATGTAGATAAAACGATGATAATACAAGATATACTGAAAGAAGAAGTTGTCTTATATACAAGACCAAGAAGATTTGGAAAGACATTGAATATGAGTATGTTGAA
>CAJFOG010000180.1 GCA_904395785.1 uncultured Eubacterium sp.
CAAATCATGTGAATGATATTGTTATGGCGAATTCAGCAAGTATTGTATTCTTATATAATTTTCAGGAAAAATTAATTATAAATGATAAAACAATGATTCGTACGCATAATTTGGAACATGAACAGATTGCATATCCATATGGGTTAATTCAAAAGGGGTTAGTGAAAGAAGAATATTTACAAGAATTATTATCTGTAGTGAATCAATTAGAAAAAGGAGCACAAAGAGCTAGTTGCATTGTTGAAATCAAAAGAACTAGTAAAGAGCAATATGCATGGTATGAGTTAATTATGGAAGTATTATCTAAAGATGGAGATATACCAATAGAAGCTGTAGGAATTGTGAAAGATATTGATGAATTAAAACGTCAAAATCAAAAATTAGAAATTGAAAATTTATATGATCCTTTAACTTTGGTATATAATCGCAAAGGGTTACAAAAAGAATATTTACAATTTATTACTGCAAATGAACAACATATTAAACAGCAACATGCATTATTAATTTTAGATTTAGATAATTTTAAACAAGTAAATGATCAATTAGGTCATGATCATGGCGATTTAATTTTACAACAATTTGCTCATGTATTACGTATAAATGTAAGAAGTAATGATTTAGTAGCACGTTTTGGTGGAGATGAGTTTTGTGTTTTCTTAAAAAATATAAATGAACAAGTAGTACGTCACACTTGTGAAAGAATCTTACAGTCAAAAGAAATGGATTATTTTCATAATTTAGGTATTAGTGTTAGTATTGGTGCTTGTTATGCAAAGGGTACATCTTCATTTGCGGATGTGTATCGTCATGCCGATCAAGCTATGTATCAAGTGAAAAAACAAGGGAAAGATGGATATACTGTGACATCTTTAGGTTCATAACAGTCTTTTGGCTGTTTTTTATTAAGAAAGAAGGTCTTAGCTATGTTATTATCAATGGAACATTTAACAAAATATCAAAATATAAAATGTATTGTAGATGATGTAAGTTTTACAATAGAGGATCATGACAAAATTGCGGTAATAGGAGTAAATGGTGTTGGGAAATCAACGTTATTAAAAATTATTGCCCAACAAGAAACGTATGATAAAGGGGAATGCATACGTAAAAATGGCTTAACAATATCTTATTTATCACAAGATTCAGTATTTGATGAATCACAAGATGTATTAACACATATCATTTCACAAGATGATAAGATACAGGAATACGAGGCGAAAGCTATTTTAAATAAATTAGGTATTACACAACACCATCAATATATAAAGGAATTAAGTGGTGGCCAAAAAAAGCGAGTAGCACTAGCTTGTGCGCTTTTAAAACCATGTGACTTGTTAATTTTAGATGAGCCAACAAATCATTTAGATAATGAGATGATTGAATGGTTGGAACAATACTTACAAAAATTTACAAGAGCAATATGTATGGTTACGCATGATCGTTATTTTCTAGAAAGAGTATGTACGAAAATGTTAGAAATTGATCACCATAAAGTTTATACGTATGAAGCAAATTATAGTATGTATTTAGAAATGAAAGAACAACGTCGTCAAGTAGCCATTGCACAAGATAAAAAACGTGCCAATTTATTAAGAAAAGAATTGGCTTGGATGCGTGCAGGTGTACAAGCAAGAGGTACGAAAAGTCGTGATCGTATTGCTCGTTTTCATGAATTAAATGAACAAAAAAATTATCAAGAACAAGCATCTGTAACCTTAGATACATTATCTTCACGTTTAGGAAAGCAAATTATGGAATGGGAACAGTTAGAAAAAAGATATGGAGAACGTACATTATTTTATAATTTCTCATATACTGTCGCAAGAAATGATCGTATAGGAGTTATTGGAGCAAATGGATGTGGTAAGTCAACATTATTAAAAATACTTGCGAAAGAATTAGAAGCAGATCAAGGTACATTATTACATGGTGATACAGTCAAATTAGCCTTTTATAAACAAGGTATAGAAGATATGGATCCAAATGAAAGAGTTATTGATTTTATTAAAAAAACAAGCAATGAAATTCAAACAAGTGAAGGAAGTTTTAGCGCAAGTGTAATCTTGGAAAGATTTTTATTTGATAAAACTG
>CAJFOG010000181.1 GCA_904395785.1 uncultured Eubacterium sp.
CCTTTTACTTTGTCAACATGTTTTTTATCTTTTTTTGCTTTTTTCCACTTTTTTATTTCTACCTCTTTATTTTTCCACTTTTTTTAGATGTTTTTCATAAAATAAAAAGGTAGCATCTTCTATCTTTACTAATGATTAATTTTAATTAATCAATATATAATATTCTTCATGCTACCTTATCTTTTAATATATAATCTTACATATACATATACTATTATTTTCTTTTCTTTAAAGCTTTTTTTCTGATTTCATAAGCTTTTTGAGAAAGATGGTACAACAATGTATTAACTGGTAAATCGAATTCCCCAATAAATTCATTAATAAATGGATCAAAATTCGACTTAAATTTTGTTAATCCATCTTGTAAATCACCTTCTACTCCCCCCATATTCGCATACTTACATCCTTGTTCAAATGCATACTTCATAATTTCCGTATACAAATAATATTGAGGCATAAATTTTTTAAATTGATCATTCATACCTGCATATAACATTTCTAATGTATCTTCCATCCTAATTGATAATACCCCTGCTATCACTGTTTTTTTGGAATACAGCTTAATATACTCTTCAAATTCCTTTAAATCTTTATCTAGTGAACGCTTAATATCTTCTAAACGTCTTATTTTTTTAGGAGAATTAGATTGTACAGTCTTAGCAATTTCTGCATCATTTTTTTCTTTTTCATCACGTAACCTTTGTAATGTTTGCGCAATATCAACTTCTGCCAAGAATAAATAACAGTCATCTTGATAAATATCCATTAATTGATAAAAATACTCTTGATTTCGTAAACTTACTTGTTTTCTTTTCTCTGTTAAGGCTACAACATCCGCAAATTCTTGCATTCGTTCTTTTCCTACTCTTACTACTTTAACATCTCTTTTCAAAGCATCTTTAATCAATCTACGTGTATGTCTTGGTAAAGTTTCTATAAAATCATCTTTTGCATACACATTAGCTTGATAACGAGGTTGAATACTTTCTTCAATATACGTAGTAAATCCCTGATGTATTGCGTTCGCAGCTTTCATATTTCTCAACACTGTTTCTACATCAACGTTTATCTCTACATTCGTCTCACCTATTTTATAGTCTTTATAATGAATTGCTGGATCCATTTTCACAAATAAACATCGTTTTTTCTTTGCCCATTTCTTCATTTCTTTCATAAAAAAAGACACTAAATCTTTATTTTTGTAATCCATTATAGGCCCTCTTGGTGTATACATCATTGTGAATCCTAGTGGTAATTTTTTGATAAGTACCATTGCAGATGCTACAAGTTCATCATTACATGTTACCCCTATAATCTCATTATCCCAATTTTCTTTTACTTTTGCCCAATCTGAAGATTGTAATAAATTGCATAATACTTGTTTTTTAATAAATTGATCATGTTTTTTTGCATCCATATTTTCATGAAACTGATACATTAAATAACCTCCTAAATAGTTAAATTTCATTAAGTTTTATATTGCTATAACTGTTTAAAATTTTCCATATTATGTTGATAACGTTCATAAATATTATACACTTCTCTATAGTGAAATGGTGAATTCTTTAGTTTAATATCTTCCAATAGAGTATTTAACTCTTTTTGAATTACTTTTTTCAATTTCTCACTATATTGCATTTTCATACTATGTATTGCATATTCGTCTTCATCTAATAAGAATATTTTCCCAGCTGGTGTCACTTTGACATCTAAGTCATAATCTATATTTTTTATTGCCTCTCCATCATATAAGGAAGGAGAAGCAAGATTACAATAATAATGTATGCCTGTTTTTCTAATCATACATATCACATTATACCATTTATCTGGATAAAAATAACATACCGCTGGCTCTCTTGTTATCCATTTTCTTCCATCTGATTCAGTAACTATCGTCTTATTTGTAATCACAACAATTCTATTAGAAGTAACCTCCACAACATATCCCATTGCCCATGTTCGATGTAACTTACCATTATGCTTATAACTTTGAATATAAACATATTCACCTTCTTTTAATTGTTTTTCCATGGAGCACCTCCTCATGTTTTTCTATTATACCAAACTTTACTTAAAAATCCTAGAATACATTTTCGTTTCGTATCCATACTAACATCGAAAGGAGAAGCACGATACATATTTCGTGCGTGTGATAGTTATGTTAACACCAAAAGATGTTTTATATTTAGAAGATGTGCTTGATCAAACCTTTGTTTTATCTAAGCGTTTAGAAAATGAAACGGAACTTTTAGAAACAGAGGAAGTTATAGAATGTATACAAAATACAAATGAAAAATTAAAAGAATTATTTAAAGACTTATTAAGTATTTTAGAAGAGGAGGCTGCTTAATATGGCAAAAAACAATTCAAGTTATAGTGAGAAAGAAATAGCAACAAATTTATTAGTTACATTAAAACATTTAAAAAGTGAAATGAATACTTTTACACAAGAAGCAAGTAATGAGGATTTATACAATACTTTAAATTCCATCTATGAAGAATACTCTTGTCTTCAACGAACAGTTTATGAAATGATGAGTGCCCAAGGTTGGTATAAAATGACACCAGATACAGAAAAAAATATTACAAAAGCATATAAAAAATTTTCAAACATGGAAAGCGAATTATCTTAATATTCGCTTTTTCTTTTTATATAATTCATGTTAGTATATGTATATACACATTAAGGAGGTTATTTTATGGAAAAAGAACAAATGTATCAATCTTTATTAAAACAATTAGAATCACTACTTGACAATGAATATGATTTCATCGCAAATATGGCAAACGCATCGGCACTGCTATTTCATAATTTAAAAAACATCAATTGGGCAGGTTTTTATTTATACAAAGAAAATGAATTGGTATTAGGACCTTTTCAAGGAAAAGTGGCTTGTATGCATATCCCTATTGGTAAAGGTGTTTGTGGTACAAGTGCCCAAACACAGAAAGTTATTCGAGTAGATGATGTACATCAATTTCCTGGTCATATTGCATGTGATGCTGCAAGTAACTCAGAAATTGTAATTCCTATTATAAAAAAGAACACACTAATCGGTGTTCTTGATATTGATTCAAATGTATTTTCTTGTTTTGATAGTATCGATGAACATTATCTGCAATGTTTTGTCGAAATTTTAACTAATCATATGAAATAAATAAAGATTGTATTTCCTTAGCATCATATATACCAAGCATAACATCACCAATATTACAACATTGCCCAGTATTTTGACCTTGTAAAGCAGATGTTAACTGTTCTATATGATTTGTATGATATTTTACATCCAGCATATTTTTCCATACAGTTTGTTGATTCACTAAAATTGGTGCTCTCGATATACGAATTGGAAGCTGGATGTTTTTATATAGATTATATAATAATGTAACACTATCATCGACATTTTGGTTAAAAAGTATAATTTTCCCTTGAAATTCAAGTAATTTTCCTAAAGGTGAATCTTCATTTAATCCAAAATGTAATGGATGTTTATCACAAATTAATTTTGCATATTTCCCCCATGCAGCAAAACTATATAGTGGATGATAGGAACGAACAACACCTTCATTTCTTAAAAATTGATGTGCTAAATAATTTTCTTTTAAAGGCATTGTTGATTTTAAATCAAAACCTGAACTATACTTACGAATATCTTTCCATAAACTGCGACTTATTTTTTTATCATCTTGCGATGGATCTAATAATTGCGGTGTAAATGTAGGAATAATAATAGTTCCTTCATAACCTACAACTTCCATAATTGCTTCAATTAACGTTTGTTCTCCTCCAAGAAGATAATCTTTACAACTTCCTCTAGATTCCAACAATACAACCATACCTTTGCGTATTCCCATAGATATTAACTTTTTCTTAATATCTTGTTTATAAATTAAATTAGGTATTACTGTATAATCTGTAAGTTTTTTAACCATGCTTTTAGTTCCTCTTTTTCTAAATATCCTTCTTTTTTATTTTCAGTTAATAATTTTCCTTGATAGAAAAAATATGTTGTTGGTAATTGTTCTATTGCTCCAGTCGTCACTTTTAATTCTGCCATAGCTTTTTGTACATCTTCGTTTTTTTCATCCATATTAACCTTCATAACATATATTCGAAACGTAGATTCCTTTTGTAATTCCTCAATAACTTTTCGATATTCATCACATGAATAACAATCATCAGATTCTATAAATAGTAAAAATGAATTTATATTCTCATCATTCAGCATATCAATGACTTTAAAAACATTAACTTCTTTAATTCCATTCATAGAAGATATAATTGAGCATCCCATGATAAATGGCAATAAACATAAAGATAATAAAATTTTCTTCAAGATTATCACTCCTTACAATGTTATTCTATCATACTTTTACTATTCAATCACTACTAATCATAAATTCTAACATTCATTAATGAATACTCAATCTTATACTAATATACGATAATATATTAAATTCATTATCATTTAACTTCAATATTTGAATCATATCTAGTGTATAAATTTTTGCATTTGCAATAGTACTCATAAATAATTTATAAATTACCATTCTTAATATAAATAAAAAAATAGCCATTAGGCTATCTAATTTTTTCTTGGAGCGGGTGATGAGAATCGAACTCACGTAGTCAGCTTGGAAGGCTGAAGTTCTACCATTGAACTACACCCGCATGGAGCAGATGATGGGAATCGAACCCACGTATCAGCCTTGGCAAGGCTGTGTTCTACCATTGAACTACATCTGCAAATGGCGGTCCA
>CAJFOG010000182.1 GCA_904395785.1 uncultured Eubacterium sp.
ATATCATGGAGTTTTTTTCATTATCTCTCCGCTAAAGCCTGTTGAGACCCCCAGCCTAGCTGGGGGTTTTATTGTATACAAAAAACACCTTACTGAGTAAGGTGTCCTACATAAATAACTGTTCAAAGTTATTTTGCATTTGTTTTGCTAGTTCTTCTTTAGCTATTTGTTTGATCTCACATATCTTTTCAAATGTTACCACAACATATTTAGGTTCATTTTGTGTCCCACGATATGGATGTGGTGTTAAATATGGGGAATCTGTTTCTGTAAGTAATTTATCGATTGGTATTTCTGCACACACTTCAACTGCTCCTCTTGCATTTTTAAATGTTATAGGTCCCGCAAAAGAAATATATAACCCTAATTGCATGACTTGTCTAGCTGTTTCAATACTTCCACTGTAACAGTGCATGATTCCTTTTAATGGTGCATATTCACTTAAAATATCTAATGTATCTTTTGTCGCATCACGCATATGAATAATAATTGGTTTATGATATTTCTTTGCGAATTGTAGTTGTCTATGAAATCCTTGTTTCTGTATATCTTTTTCTACTGTGTCCCAGTAATAATCCATACCTATTTCTCCAACTGCATCTATTTCGTTTTCCTGTATCAATGTTTCCAAACGTTGAAAATCTTCCTCTGTTACATCATTTAAATCACATGGATGAAATCCTAATGCTATTTTAATTGAAAAATCTTTATAATTTTCTTTTACTTTTACTGCACGTTCATATTCTGTAAAATTCGTACAAATAATCATCATTGTCTTAACATTACTTTGTTTTGCATTCTCCATGACTTCATCTAATCTTTCATATAATGCATCACAAGTAATATGACAATGTGTATCTATGAAGCTATATTCCATAACTCGCACCTACTTTCCTAAACAGAAGTTTGTGAATAAGGTATCTAATAAATCATCACGATGTACTTCTCCTAATATTTCTTTTAAAGAAGTATATGCATCTTGAATATCAATCTCTACTAAATCTAATTCCATTCCAAACTCCATTGCATCAATTGCTTGTCTCATACTTTGTCTTGCTTTTTCCATTAAAGCTATTTGTCTTTCATTATTTAATATTGGTTGTTTCATCACAATTTTATGATGATCAAATAATCGATGTATTTCATCAGTTAATGCTGTAATATCTTGTTGTGCAGCACTAATACATATCTTATCCGATACATCATGTAAATCTTTTTTATTATATACAACAATATGTGTTTTCTCTTTACATAATGCTAGTAATTCTTCATCTTTTTCATCTAATGGTCTACTTCCATCTAACACAACAATAACTAACTGTGCTTCCTCTACCGCTTTTAAACTTCTTTGTATTCCTATTTTCTCTACAACATCTTCTGTTTCACGAATACCTGCAGTATCAATTAAATGTAATGTTAAACCACTTAATTGTATTCTACCTTCCACAATATCACGTGTAGTACCTTCTATATCTGTTACGATTGCTTTCTCCTCTTCTAACAATGCATTCAACAAACTACTTTTCCCTACATTTGGTTTTCCAATAATCGCAGTCTTGACCCCTTCTTTCATAATCTGACCACTTTGTGCTTGGTTTAATATTTGATCAATACGCTGTATCCATGCTTTTGCCATAGGCAATATTTTTTCATTTGTTAAAATTTCTACATCATCATATTCTGGATAATCAATATTTACCTCAATATTCGCAATAATATCTAGTATATCTTGAATTAAAGGATCTAATAATTTTTTCACACTACCTTTCATACCTTGCATTGCTAATTTTGTCTGTTGCAACGTTTCCGCATGAATCATATCATGAATTGCTTCTGCCTGTGTTAAATCTATACGTCCATTTAAAAATGCACGACGTGTAAACTCTCCAGGTGTAGCAAGTCTTGCTCCCTGTGCTAAGCATAACTGTAAAATACGCTTTGTAATGACAGTACCACCATGACAATTAATCTCTACCACCGGCTCTTTTGTAAAGGTTTTAGGAGCATGAAAGATACTAATTAAAACTTCATCTATTTCTTCTTTTGTTTCAGGATCAATGATAAACCCATATTGTATTGTATGACTTTTTTTATCTAATAAATTGATATTCACAATTTTGTTTACGATTGAAATTGCATCCTCACCACTTAAGCGAACAATGGATATTGCACCTTCACTTAATGCAGTAGATATTGCGACGATTGTATCATATAACATATTATTCACCTACCATCACTAGTATATCATACACCATACAAAACAAAAAGAAGAAGCATGTCTTCTTTAATTATATATATGGTGATGAAACATTGGTGTAGATTCATCAATGATTTTAAATTCATACCCTTCCTGTATATAGTACTCTAATAATGTAGGTAATGCAGATACTGTTTCATTACTACCAGCACCATCATGCATCAATACCATACTTATATCTTGATTTTTTACTTCCTCAACTCCTTGTTTAACTAATCCATCAACACTTGTATGACTATTTCCATCTCCATTAGAAGCATTCCAATCATAATATTGATATCCTTTATCTTGTACTTGTTGAGCAAGTGTTGTCATAATACCTTCACTATATTTTTTAGAAATTGTATTACTTGAACCTCCTGGAAATCTCATAATTGTAGAATATTCTCCTGTTTGTTCTTTTATAATTTCATTCATTTTATTCAAATCTTCAAAATAAGCATCTACACTTTTATATATTGATGCATAATCATGAGAATAAGTATGTACTCCAATCGCATGTCCCTTTTCTTTTTCTACTTTAATCAAATCTAAATAATCTTCACTTTCTGCTGTCACAAAAAATGTAGCCTTAACCTGGTATTTATCTAAAATATCCAAGATTGCTTGCGTATTTTTACTAGGTCCATCATCAAATGTCAAATACATTACCTTTTTTGATACTTCATCTTTTACTACATGTGATGCGTTTTGCTCTACATAAGAAGATACACATAACATACTTATAAAATATAAAAAACAAAATCCTACTTTATACTGTTTTTTCATCATATTTTACACCTCATCATTACTATGTGATATTTTTATTTACTTATACCCTAAATGTTCACAAACAATGGTATAATAAAATAAAGGATGGTGTACATATGATATTAAAAGACTCAATTATTCAAGCATATCTTCAAAGCAAACCTATTCATACTGCACAAGATTACATATTATTACGTAATCTCACAACTCCTGATAATAGTAGAATAGAAATTGTAAAAGAGTTATATCAACGTCTTATTATGATGTTACAGCAATTTCCAATCTTTAATCAAGAATTATGGAATGCATTATTTCCTAATTGGAAAAATACGTTAAAAGATGTTTATATTTTACCAGTTGTAGGTCTTACTTCTTCTATTCATCCTATTCAAATAATAGATGGTAGAACATATATTGTCATAGACCTTATACAAACTGCAAACTACACTAGAATTGTATCTCAAATGGAATATTTACTTCAAAATTTACTAATGAATTCATTAGCTGAACTATGTATACAAGATTCTTACCCTTTAAAACCTGTCAGTTATCTACAAACTTTAGATTGTATGTTTTTTAAAGAAGGATTAAAAACATACTTGTCTTGGAACAAAAATTGTAATCATTATGTTTTTCAGGATGAAAAATATACAAAACGTAAAGAAATGACGTTTGGATTTTTATATGATGCCGTCAACATAAAAGATGAAACTACACAAGAAAACATTCTACAACATATTCAACAAGCTGATTTTTGGAATCAATTTCCTATGATTGCAGGACTATTCTTCTTTGATGATATATACCATAATGAAGGAATGCAAGGAATTGTTGATATATTTCAAAAAGGACCACACAACATTATTTCTTCTATTTTCCAATAAACAATAATATTTAAAGTGTATCTCATTTATAGAGATGCATTTTTTATATGACTAAGTTAAACAATTGTACAATATTAAAAGGATTGAATCCTATAAAATACATGAATCAATCCTCCATAAATGGCTAAATTGTATATACATCTGACTTGTTACTTTTTAATTACACTTAGTTACATAGCACTGTTTCTTATAAAAAGAAATTCCATATCCTATAACACCCCTATATATTTGATATGCTTTCTTCTTCATATAGCCTTTTTCTTCTATTTGTTGAATCGCTTCTGCACATGCATCCATTAAATCATCTTCATCTTTCGCATGTTTACATTCAATAATCACAACATTATCTCGTATATTTCTTGGACGTATCGCAAT